>DATIMO010000140.1:0-4223 GCA_035475215.1 Acetobacteraceae bacterium
ACGCCTCCGCCCGGGCCTTGATTTCCGCAAGCTGCTGCGCCGGCGTGCGCCCGTCCGGCGAGAGCGCGGTCAGCCCCGCTTTCGCCTGGCCGATCAGGCCGGCGACGCGCACCGAGTAGAATTCATCCAGATTCGACGCACTGATCGAAATGAAGCGCAACCGTTCCAGCAGCGGATGGCGGGCGTTCTCGGCTTCCTCGACGACGCGATGGTTGAAGTCGAGCCAGGAGAGTTCGCGGTTGATGAACCGTTCGGGGCTGCCGGGGCCGATTGCGGCGGGGCGGGGCTCTGGCGGCAGCGGCGCGGCCGGTCGCGCCAGCGTGTCCGTGCCGGCGTCATTGCCGCGGGCGTGCATCTCGGGTGCGTGGGTTCTGTCCATGGCGGCAGCCTACCGCGGACGCGGGGTGCGCCGCGAGGGGCCGACTCATCCCATCAGCCGGGCAATATCCGCCGCCATCTGCTGCGGAGCTTCGTCCTGCACTGGCGCAATGAACCGGCCATCCGGCCCCATGAAATACAGCACCGAACTGTGGTCCATCGAGTAATCGTCGGGACCAGGACCGGTGACGTGCTTGGCGGAATAGACATGATAGTCCCGCGTCACCTGGGCGATCTGCTCCGGCGTGCCGGTCAGGCCGATCAGCCGCGGCGAGAACGCCTGCGTGTAGCGTTTCATCACCTCCGGCGTGTCGCGCGCCGGATCGACGGTGATGAAGATCGGCGCCACCTGATCGGCTTTCGGCCCCATCGCGTCCAGCGCGCTCGCCACAGTTTGCAGCGTGGTCGGGCAGACATCCGGGCAGTACGTGTAGCCGAAATAGATCAGCATATACTTGCCATGGAAACTGCGATCCGTGACCGGTTGCCCGGCGCCGTTTTCCAGCGTGAATGGCCCACCGATCGCAATTCTTGTGTTGTTGCCGGACCACAGAAACGCGGCCGTGCCGAACATCAGGATCACCAGCAGCACGCCGGCAACGGCGTATGGCAACACATGCGGCGCACGTCCACCGGGACGATCGGTCATGAATATCTCCGAAGCAAGGGTAGCGCAGCGATCCCCAATGTCATACCGGCCGCCGCAAGCACCGGAATCGCCGGAGGGGACAGCAACCAGGCGCCACCAACCGCGCCGCCGGGGGGAAGGCTCGCAAGGCAAGCAGCCGCCAGGACGATGAACAGCCCGAACACGGCCTCCGCAGTCAGTGATTGGCGCATTTGGAGGCGGGCGCCCACCGAGGACGCCACCCGTGATGTCAGCCGGAACCGGTTCAATCCGGCAAGCGCCAGCGCACACAGCAACAGCGCCAGTTTGACCAAAAGAACGCGTCCGTAATTGGTACCGGTCAGCGCCCGGAGGCCCCCCAACAGAACGCCGGCCTGGATTGTTCCCGTGGCGGCCAGAACCAGCACGGCCGACAGTGCAATCGAGGAAAATCGCCGGCAGATCTGGGCGCTCTGGGGCGGTGGCAACATCGTCACTGTCATTGCAAGTGGTATCAGCCCACCGAGCCAGGCGCCGGCGGCCAGCATATGCAGCACCTCCGAGGCGGTAAGCAACAGGCCCGCGTTTCCGCCGATCGCGCCGGCATGGGCCAGTTCGGGTTGCACCAGCAGCGCCGCGGCCGCGAGAAGCAATGCGATCCGGCGGCCCTTGATGATCAGTAGGGCGGCAATCAGTATCGCCAGCCGGATCAGCAGCCACATTCCGAATTGCGTGTCCCGCGCTACCAGGACGAGTGCGGCGAAGCTGTCGCGCACGCTCTCGGACCCGGCCATCGCTCGGGCGTTCAGCGCGAACCAGAGGACGCCGGCGGCCAGCGCAACGATGGCGCTGGCACGGGCGAGGCGTCGCAACGCTCGGGTCAGGGCCGCGCTGCCGCCCAGTTCCCCGAACAGCAGCGTGCCGAACAGCGAGAAGATGGCCGCGACATGCACACCGCGCAGCACGGCCAGCAGCAGTTCACTGTGAGTCATCGCCCACCTGGGTCATCGCCCCACGGTGAAGGTGTAGCGGCCCTTCGTCTTGTGCGTATCGACCGACGTCGCGTTATAGACCACGCTGTACTTGCCAGGCGCCAGCTTGGGCAGGCTGGCGGCAACCGTTTTCCCGTCCGCCCCGGTCGGCCGCAATTCGCCTATTGCGACCGGATTGTTGCCGGGATCGAGCACCTTCACAGTGGTGAATTGAGGCTCGACGCGCTCACTGAAGGTTATCGTCAAAGCCGGAGGGGACGTCGCGACGGAACCACCGACCGGAGGGTCGGAGCGCATCAGAACGGCATGCGCAAAAGCAAATGTGGGTGCCAGTAGCGTTATCAGCATCAGTGCAAGACGGAGCATGGGATCACCAATCGATCAGGGGTTTGCCGAGGGTGTTCGGCAGCAGGTCGTCCAAATAGAGGTGAAGCTGGGCGAGGAAACCGACACTCGTGCCGGTCTGGCGATTGCCGGGGATCAGCGCCTCCACGCCGATCGCGTACGCGGTGGCCGTGTAAACGACACCGACCCCGAACAGAACCTGTGTGCCCAGGCTGTTCGCTTTGCTGGCCGGCGACGACCACGCCACCTCCAGCAGCGGGGTGAGACGGCCGAAGAACTCTGGCAGACCGAGATCCCGCACCTGCGACTGCAGATAGGGCAGGCTGTACTGGACGGAAGCACCTCCGGTCCATCGGTTTTCGATACTTTTGTTGAACGCAAGAGGGCGAAGCCACGCCACGGGAAGGTTTCCGAGGCCCTTGCCGAAATAGAGGGTTGGGGTTGTTGATCCGACATCGTCGTTTCCCAGGCTCGCCGAGCCGGTGCGCGCGCATTCCCGAATCACGCCGAGCGAGACGATGACCTCGTGCTCGGCATTGACGTGGGCCTGCCATTTCAAGGCTACCGACAGGTTCTGCCATCCGTTGCGCGTACCGGCGCCCTGCTGCTGGAGGATGCTGTATCCATCGTTGACGATGACTGCGGTGTTCTCGGTAATGCGTTTGTCGTACTCGAAGTTGAAGTCGTAGTCGTTCCCGCCACCACCCGATTCGTCGGCTCCGAAATGCTGATTGGGCGGCGGAGTATAATCGGCTGACCTGGTGTTTGCCATTGGAGGGCTCGCACCGGCTGGTCCGATGGATCGCCTCTCCCCTGGTCACCTCCCCTGGCCACGTCCCCTGGTCACCCAAGCGATTACCCTGTTGAGTGCGGCCGAGACGATAAGCCGACACAACACACTGGCGCGGAGGAACGCTGTGGGGATTGCAAACCTCGCCGCCGGGATCGGTCCCGTGGAGTGGGTCGGTTATGCCGCCGCCATCGCGGTATTCGCCACCTTCTGCGCAAATACGATGGTGCCGCTGCGGGCAGTGGCGCTGCTCAGCAACGTTCTGTTCATAGCCTACGGATTCATGGGCAGCCTCTACCCCATACTGATCCTGCATGTGGCGTTGCTGCCGGTCAATCTCTGGCGCCTAGGAGAGGTGCTGCGGCTTGTACGAACCACCGCGCCCTCATCGTGCGGCTTCAATTTCGCGGTGTTGCGGTCGCACATGGCGGAGCGGCGTCTCCGCAGAGGCGAGGCGCTGTTTCGACGCGGTGAGCCGGCCGACGCGATGTTCCTGATCGACACCGGAACGCTCGTTGTGAGCGAACTCGGCATGGTGCGCGGGCCTGGCGAGATCGTGGGCGAGTTGGGCATTCTGTCGCGCACACGGCGCCGCACGGCGAGTGTTTTTGCGCAGACCGACGCCGTGTTGCAGTCGCTGACCGCTGCCAAGGCTCGCGAACTGTGGTTTCAGCACCCGGGATTCGCCCTCCACTTGGTCCAGGTGCTCGCAGATCGCCTGATCGACGATCTCGCCGAGGAGGCACAGGCATTCCATTCGAAAGGGCCGGCTCTCCCCGCCTCTGATTCATCTTGAGGATCGTCAGGGAGCAAGCCACACTGGCCGCAATTCGAACGACAACGAGGAGGCTTCAACCATGCGACGCAGGGACGTCCTGAAAACCGCCGGGTCCGCCGCCGTGCTGTCCGCCACCGGTTTGGCACGCCCTGCCATTGCCCAGAAATCCAAGGTGCTGCGCTTCGTGCCGCAGGCCGATCTGGCCAATCCGGACCCGATCTGGACTACCGCAACCGTTGCGATCAACAACGGTTACATGATCTTCGACACGCTGTACGGGATCGATGATTCGCTCACTTCGCGCCCGCAGATGTGCGCCGGGCATGAAGTTTC
>DATIMO010000141.1:0-6927 GCA_035475215.1 Acetobacteraceae bacterium
CGCCACCAACGTCATGGCCTACGACAACCGCCGCCAGCGCCATGGCCGGCGGAGGCCGGCCATCCACGTCTTATGCCAAAAAGATGCCGTTGCAATTGTCTCATAGATATCAATCGAAACCGGCCGAACAACCACCACCAACAACGAGCTGCCGGCTATGCCCGGCCACGGCTCTTCCTCAGTGGCGCGTTCGCCAGGTCAACCGGAACGCCTGAACTGCCCCCTCGCGGCGTCACATCAGCTCCACTTCCACGCGGGAATAGAAATCGGTTCTCGCTGGTAGAGCCCAACAGCGAGAAGGAGACATGTTCATGAAAAATCAGCTCTTCGCAGCCATTGCTGCGGTAACTCTCAGCGGCGGCGCCGCGCTTGCCCAGGGGGCGACAGAGCCAGCCTATATGTGCGTTCCGACCGCCGGAGGGGGTGACGCTCAGGGTGTTCCGAACATTGGCGCGTGGTGTCCAACACCCGAGCACTACGTGATCGAACAGGAGAACCGCGCACTGGCGCGGCTGCAGGATCTCCAGAGATCATTGGCAACTACCGTGGTACCGGCGACACAGCCGCATGGCTGATCGGTTGAAAGCATCGCTGGTATGAGGAGGCCAAAGCCGAGTTCAATCGGATCAGCGCGAGAAGAACCAGGATCGGCTGCCGGCATCGGAGGACCAAGCGAGTCATACTGGCGTCGGGCGGGCCCGACGCCACAAGGTAAACGAATGCCACCAAAGCCTGTGCAACGCCGAGCGCGAGCTACTCCCGCGCAGACCCCATTGTGATCCGCCGAGCCCTTGCGCCCACGCCCACTCTGCGCTGTTGCGGTGCAAACCGCACCGCGGAGTACCCGACGCCATGCCGCCATTCCAGCCGAAATCGCTACACCGACGCGAAGACGCCCGCCTTCTCACCGGCCGCGGCCGCTTCACCGGCGACGCCCATCCGCCCGGCCTGTTGCACGTGGTGCTCGTCCGCTCCCCGCATGCTCACGCCGACGTCACCAGTATCGACACCGCCGCCGCCCGCGACCTCCGAGGCGTGATCGCGGTCGTCACCGCAGCGGACCTGGCGAACGTCGCCCCGATCCCCGGCGGCATCGGCTTCCCCCGCCCGGACGGCTCGCCCGCCCCGAAAACCGACCGCGCCATCCTCGCCCAGGACCGTGTCCGCTTCGTGGGCGAGCCTGTCGCCGCCGTCATCGCCGAAACCCGCGCCGCCGCGCAGGAAGCCGCCGAAGCGGTGCTGGTCGAATATGCCGAACGCCCAGCCGTGGTTACCTCCGCCGACGCCATGCATGACGGCGCACCCCAACTCTGGGAAATCGCCCCCGGCAACGTCGCATTCTTGTGGCGCGGCGGCCAACCCGAGCCCACCGACACCGCACTCCGCAACGCCGCGCACGTCACCAAACTGGACTTCATGATCTCCCGCGTCACCGCAAGCGCGATGGAGCCACGCAACGCGCTCGCCGCGATCGGCTCCGACGGCCGCGTGACCGTCACCGCCAGCCACCAGAACCCGCACTCGTTGCGGGGCGGTGTGGCGCAGTCGTTGCACGAAGACCCCAGCCGCCTCCGCGTGACGATCAACGACGTCGGCGGATCGTTCGGCATGAAATCCGGCCTGCATCAGGAAGTCGTGCTGGTCGCCTGGGCGGCGCGCCTTTTCAGCCGCCCCGTGCTGTGGGAATCCGACCGTACGGAAGCATTCCTGACCGACGAGCAGGCCCGCGAAATCGACGCCCACGCCGAGCTTGGTTTCGATGCGAACCACCGTATCACCGCCTTCAAATTGCGCTGGAACGTCAACCTCGGTGCCTACGTCTCCGGCCGCTCCGGCTGGTCGGTCGGCAATATCGGCGGCACCGCGGGCGTCTATCTCATCCCTCACATGGCCGCCGAAGTCTGCGGCGTGCTGACCAACACCGTGCCGACCGCGGCCTATCGCGGCGCCGGCCGGCCCGAGGCCACCTACACGATCGAGCGCATCATGGATGTCGCCGCACGCGAACTCGGCCTCGATCCGTTCGAACTGCGCCGCATCAACCTGATCCCGCCTGAGGCCATGCCATACAAAACCGCACTCACCTTCACCTACGACTGCGGCGAATTCGAAGCCGGCATGCGCACCGCCGCCGATCTGGCCGAAATCGCCGGCTTCCCCGCGCGCCGCGATAATTCGCATCGCGCCGGCAAGCTGCGCGGCCTTGGTATTTGCAACTGCATCGAAGTCGCCGGCGGTCCGTTCCTGCGCCCCGGGCGCGATAATGCCAGCATCGCGCTGCAACAGGATGGCCGCGTGATCCTGCGCAGCGGCACCATGTCGGTCGGTCAGGGGCTGGAGACCTCGTTTGCGCAACTCGTCGCCGACCGCCTCGGCATCGCGCTGGACCAAATCGAGTACCGCCAGGGCGACACCGACGATCTGCCATTCGGCCGCGGCAGCGGCGGGTCCGGCGCCATGCCGATCGGCGCTTCAGCCATTTCGATCGCCGCCGACCAGGTGATCGAAAAAGCCCGGCGCATCGCCGCCGAAATCCTGGAAGCCGCGGTTGCGGATGTCACCTTCGAATCCGGTCGCTTCCGCATAACCGGGACCGATCGCGTCGTCGATCTGGCGGAAATCGCCCGCGCCGCGCACGATCCCGCCCGCCTTCCGCCCGGCGAAACCCCCGGCATCGACGAACTGGGTGCGTTCCAGGCCACCGCCGTCACCTTCCCCAACGGCACCCATATCTGTGAGGTCGAGGTCGACCCCGATACAGGTGTAACCGAAATCGTCCGCTACACCGCCGTGGAAGATCTGGGCCGCATCCTCAATCCGATGCTGGTGGCCGGGCAAATTCACGGCGGGGTCGTGCAGGGGCTCGGCCAGGCGCTCGGCGAGCAGATCGTGCATGATGCAACATCTGGCCAGATGCTGACGGCATCGTTCATGGACTACCAGATGCCGCGCGCAATCGACGTGCCTGAGTTCCGTATCGCCACTCGCGAGGTGCCGACGCAGGTCAACCCGGTCGGCGCGAAAGGCGTGGGTGAGGCCGGAACCGTCGGCGCCATGGCCGCCGTGGTGAATGCCGTCAACGACGCGCTGGCGCAGATCGGCATCCGCCATTTCGACATGCCGGCGACCCCGAACCGGGTGTGGATGGCGATCCAGGGGCAGCCTGCGCGGAACCGCCAGAAAGTGTGAATCACGCTCTCAGATGAGCAATCATCGTCCGGCGCACGATCAAACCACCGCCTGCGCCTCGATCTCCACCAGCAATTCCGGCAGCACCAGCGCCGAAACCTCCACCAGAGTGGATGCCGGCCGGTGCGTGCCGAAATAGCGTTGCCGTGCCGGATTGATCAACTTCCGATCGTCAACATCGGTCAAAAACACAGTCACCTTCACGACATTTTCCGGCCCGGCGCCCACCGATTTCAGGCAGGCGTCCAGATTCTTCAGCGCCACATCGAACTGCTCCACCACGCCGGATGGGATCGTCCCGTCGCCGCTCATACCCACCGTGCCGGACACCCAGATCTGCTTCCCCGCCCGTACCACATGACAATAATGGCTGACCGGCGCCGGTTGGCCATCGAGAATCTTGCGATCGATTTCAGGCATGCTGTGTTCCTCCCGTCTTGTCGCGACATGAGCCGACCACGCTACTGGAGACGAGCAGGCCTGTATATTACACTCCTCCCGACCCTCTGATCAGGCACCCCCGCATGAACGACGCCACCGCCGCCCTGACCCGCCCCGCCGCCAAGACCGAGCATTTCGACGTCCTGATCGTCGGCGCCGGCATCTCCGGCGTCGGCGGTGCGTACCACCTGATCACCCAATCCCCCGAAACCAGTTTCGTCGTTCTGGAATCGCAGGAAACCTTCGGCGGCACCTGGATTACCCACAAATACCCCGGCATCCGCTCCGACAGCGACCTGCACACCTTCGGCTATCGCTTCAAACCCTGGACCGGCGTTCCGATCGCCACCGCCGAGGAAATCCTGACCTACATGCGCGAGGTGATCGACGAAAACCACCTCGCCCCGCATATCCGCTACCGGCACAGGATCATGTCGGCCGCCTGGTCCAGCCGTGACAATCTCTGGACCATCGAGGGCACCCGCACCGCCATCAACGAGCCATTCCGTCTCACCGCAAACTTCCTCTGGATGTGCCAGGGCTACTACCGGCACGACCAGCCCTATACCCCGCATTGGCCAGGGATGGAGACGTACAAAGGCAGGATCGTGCATCCGCAAACCTGGCCCGACGACCTGGACTATCAGGACAAGACCGTCCTGGTGATCGGCTCGGGCGCCACGGCGGCGACACTGATCCCCGCCATGGCCCCCGATTGCGCTCATATCACCATGCTGCAGCGCTCGCCCACCTGGTTCCGCGCCGGACGCAACGCGATCGAACTCGCCGAGCAATTGCGTGAACTGCAGGTGGACGAAACCTGGATCCACGAAATCGTCCGCCGCCGCATCCTGCTCGATCAGGCCCTGTTCACCAAACGCACCTTCGAAGAACCCGACACTGTCCGCAAGGAACTGCTCGACGCGGCGCGCACGCATCTCGGCCCCGACTACGACATCGAAACGCATTTCACGCCCCGCTACCGCCCCTGGCAGCAGCGCCTGGCCTTCATCCCCGATGGCGACCTGTTCCAGGCGTTTCGATCCGGCAAGGCCTCGGTCGTCACCGACGAAATCGAGCGCTTCACCGGACGCGGCGTCCTGCTGAAATCCGGCAACGAACTCCAGGCCGACATCATCGTCACGGCAACCGGGTTCAATCTCTGCGTGCTCGGCGACATCGACTTCACCATCGACAGCAAGCCGCTGAACTTCGCCAACACAATCACCTGGCGTGGCATCATGTTCACCGGCGTGCCGAACCTGGCCTGGGTGTTCGGCTATTTCCGCGCAAGCTGGACCCTGCGGTCCGACCTGGTTGCCGATTTCGTCTGCCGCCTGCTGAAACATATGAAACAAAACGGCAGAAGGAAAGTCGAGGTCGCCCTCCGCCTCGAGGACCACGACATGCCAATCCTGCCCTGGATCGACGAGGAAAACTTCAACCCCGGCTACATGCAACGCGGCATGCACCTGCTTCCCAAACGGGGCGACAAGCCGGAATGGGCGCACACCCAGGACTACTGGACCGAAAAGGACGCCATTCCGGCGACAAACCTCGACGACCCCGCGTTCATCTATTCCTGAGCCCCCCTCTCAAATCACCCCTGCGGAAATGCAGGACCAGGCCTCTCGCGACTGACAGCGGATTTATCGAAACCGTGACGAAGTCCGGATGAGTTGCCTCGCGGCGACGATCGTGAAACAATACGATCGCGACGCCAGGGACCGAAAGGCGGGTAAGTTCATCCGCTCTGACCCGTGCGCCGAGGGGATCGAGAATGAAGAAAACACACTTGGCCATGGCGGCACTGACCGGACTAATGGCGGCAATCGCAGGTCAGGCGCGCGCCACAACTGTCGATGTCACGTTCAGCGGCCCCGGCGTCAGCGGGGCGCTCGTGCTGACCTACGGTGCGGCCGCCGACGCGAAATATCCCAATGCCTACGAAGTCACCGGGATCAGTGGCACCTTTTCCGATTCGAACAACGGCCTCAACATCGTCAACGCGCCGGTCGGCTCGCTGGTAGCGATCAATCACGCCACACCGGAAGCCACGAACCTTCTGGCGCCGAACGATTTCAGCAGGTTTGCCGTCGCCTCAGGCCTTCCCGTCCAAAACAACGGCTTCCTGACTTACGATAACCTCTTTTGGCCCGGCGGATCGCCGCAGACCGCGTCCGACTACCCACCGCATGGCGGCTTCCTCGACATCTACGGGCTGATGTTCAACATCGACAGCAATGAGGTGGTTGATTTCTGGAGCAACGGTGTAACGGCTGGAACCGCGGACTACGGCGTCGCGGTCGCCACCGCCGCCCAGGCGCTGGATTATGTCGGGGGCGGCGTGTCGGCGTCCGTGCCAGAGCCCACCTCGCTCTGGCTGTTCGGTGCTGGGCTGATCGGGCTGGTCTTCCGGCGCCGGCGCACGGCGGCCGTGTAGAAATCGACTTCCCCGCCGCTCATACAAGACCCTCCGCTTCCCCAATCACGCCAAAGCGGGGCATGGATAGGCCCCGCCCTGGTTGGCGCATGACCACGGAAGCTATCCACAGTTGGTCAATGTTATCGCTGCGCGCCTTCGATAAAGTTGCAAATAATACCAATCGGCGATAACATTGACCCACTGCCGTCATTCCCGCGAACGCGGGAAACCAGAAATCTCCACGCATTCCAGTGAATCCCGTGGATGCCCGCGTTCGCGCATACGCGCCAAAGATTATCCCGACTCGTAACGGGAACTGTCGGAAATCGATCTCTCGAGTGCTCCAGTCGGGCCCGCCAATATCGCCATGGCTGTGCTGCCTCGCGGGGCTGCGCGCAATGGGGGGTGCGAAGCGCATGATTGCTTCTCCGTGCCTCCGCGTCTCCGTGGTTCAACTTTCTTGCTTTACTGCCCGCATGTCGAACCAACCGGGGCAACCGCATTTTAAGCGTCCATGCGCCTTCGCGGGTATGATGAGCGATGGGTATGAATATAATACGATTCCGGTGTCATAAGATATTATCGCCATGGCAAGCCGCGCCACCGACCGCGCCCGAAGGGTAACGGCGGTCCGGACCCAAAGCGTTGCCCACTCTTGCAGCGCCGGAACACAGACCTGCTCCCGGTGATCGGCAGCGCGGCCCCCGGAACCGGGACCCCCCGGCCCTGAAGTGACCGCCCCGCAACAATATTTCCGACGTCAGCAGCAAGTGGTAACGCTTGGGAGTACATGCGAACCAATCCACCCCCAGATCAAAATCTCAGCAACCGCAAACCGTCCCAATAGCGCACACCCGATCGTACGACACGGG
>DATIMO010000142.1:0-6887 GCA_035475215.1 Acetobacteraceae bacterium
CAACCGTCGCCACGATCGTCGAAACCGTAAAGCCGATGCCCATGGCCTTGAACAGGGCCGCGAGCACGCCGAAATGCACGCCAGCGCCGATCGCGCCGATCGCGGAGAACATCACGAATCGCACGGGCACGAACGATCCGAACAACCGGTCGTAGATCGCGATCAGATATTCGAGCGCGACCACATGATCGAGCTTGCTCTCGCCCTCGGTGCGCAGCCGGAAGGTGTATGCCATCTCGAGGAAGTGGAGCGGCTTCGGGCTGGCAGTCATGATGTCGAGCAGGATCTTGAAGCCGATCGCCGCAAGATGCGGCGCGAGATCGCGAACGATGGCGGTGCGGATCATGAAGTAGCCGCTCATCGGATCGTTGAGATCAGCCTTCAGGATTCGCCGCGAAAGCTTTGTCGCAAGGGCGGACTTCGCGACGCGGTCATGATCCCAGTCGCCTGTCCCGCCGCCATCGACGAAGCGCGAGCCGATCACGAGATCGAGGCTCGCATCATTGTGAAGCGCATCCAGCATTTTCGGCAGGATCGTCTCGTCATGCTGTAGATCACCATCGATCACCGCGACGATCGGCGCCGCGGTCGCGCACATCCCCTCGATGGTTGCCGAGGAAAGCCCGCGCCGGCCGATCCGCTGGATTACGCGGACTCGGCTGTCCTGCCGGGCAATTGCACGCGCGGCATCGGCGGTGCCGTCCGGGCTGTCGTCATCGACGAAGATCACCTCCCAGGCGATGCCTGCGAGCGCTGCATCCAGCTTGGCGACAAGCGGGCCGACGTTGGGGCGTTCGTTGTAGCACGGCACGATGATTGCGAGTTCGGGCGCAACCGCCGTGATCGGCGGGCGGATGGTTGGCTGCAGCGCGGGGTGTGCGGTGGCGCTCATGGCTGGGCTGGTGACGTGATGGATGGGTCACGTCAAGACTCAAGCCGCGGTTTCGATGATTGGACGTGCCCTATTCTGTCAGACCGCCCGAACTTCTGTCGGACCGCCCAGACGGCCAATACCACTGCGCGAAGCTGTCAGTTGCCGACGCAACAAAGGTGGCGCCGGGGTTGCCGAAACAACGAGACCTCGATCGGAAGGGGCGACCATCGCACCGGCCTTTATACGGGGCCGCTTCCCCAACGCGCCGCGGCCAGCTATCTCTCCGAATGACAAATCGCTCACCCGGCGATTCTTGTTGCACCGGCGCTGCCGTGCCATCTCCTGTGCGAAAGGACCGGTTCACGATGCTTCTACGATGCGCCTGGCTGCGCCCGAAGGGGCTGGTGCTGGGCCTCGCACTGTTCACCTCGGCTTGCGCGGCCACGACCGCCTCACGCTTTGCCGACGCCCGAGGCGCACCGGACAGCTTCGCGCCGCTGGTCAAGAAGGTGCTGCCGGCGGTGGTAAATATCGCTGTGACGGAAACCGTCAGCGGCGGCGACGTTGTCGCCCAATTGCCGCCGGAACTGCGCGACACGCCGCTGGGGCGCGAGTTCCGGCGCCGTTTCGGCGCGCAGCGGGAGCAGGTGATGGGCGCCGGGTCGGGATTTATTATCGATCCCAGCGGGATCATCGTCACCAACAATCACGTGGTCGGTCACGCCAGCAAGATCGTAATTTCGCTGACCGACGGCACGGAGTTGCCCGCCCACGTCATTGGTTCCGACGAACTGACGGATGTGGCGGTCATCAAGGTCGAGGCGGCTCATTCCTTGCCTGCCGTCACCTGGGGCGATTCCAGCAAGGTGGAGGTTGGGGACTGGATCCTGGCCGCCGGCAATCCGTTTGGCCTCGGCGGCTCGGTCAGCGCCGGGATCGTCTCGGCCGAAGGGCGGGACCTCGGCGAGGGGCCGTTCGATCGCTTTCTGCAGCTCGACGCGCCGATCAATCCGGGCAATTCCGGTGGCCCGACATTCAACCTGGAAGGCCAGGTGATCGGGATGACCACGGCGATCGTATCGCCGTCGGGTGGGTCGGTGGGCATCGGGTTCGCCATCCCGAGCAATCTGGTTAGTCACACCGTGGGACAATTGGTTTCGCGGGGTCGGATCGACCGGGGCTGGCTGGGCGTGTCCGTGCAGAACGTGGAATCGAAACCGGGCCGGCACGCTGGGGTGGCGATTGCCGGGGTAGCGCCGAGCGGGCCGGCATTGCGGGCGGGCCTGCGCCCAGGCGACGTGGTGCTGGCGGTCGATGGACAGGGCATCGACACCACGGTCGGGCTGATCCGCGCGGTCGCGGAAAAGCCGCCGGGCAGTACGGTACAGGTGAAGGTCCGCCGCGACGGGCGGGAGCTGACCATTCCGGTGACTGTCGGTCGCCGGCCGCCCGAGCAATCGGGCTGATCGCGCTGACAATGGGCCGCTGACAAAAGGAAGGTAAAGCGCATGCGCATCCTGGTGGTGGAGGACGACAAGGACGTGGCGGGCTTCGTCGTGCGCGGCTTGCGCGAAGCCGGGCACGTGGTGGAGCACGCCGATAATGGCCGTGACGGCCTCTTCATGGCAGCCAGCGAGACGTTCGACGCGGTGATTCTGGATCGCATGCTTCCCGGCGGGATCGACGGACTGCGGCTGCTGGAAACCCTGCGTGGACAGCAGAACACGGTGCCGGTGCTGATCCTTTCGGCGCTGGCCGAGGTGGACGACCGGGTGCGGGGGCTGAAGGCGGGAGGTGACGACTACCTGACCAAGCCGTTCGCGTTTTCCGAGTTGCTGGCCCGCGTGGAGGCGCTGGCACGACGTGGTAAAGGTGAGGGGCCTGTTACCAAACTGACGGTGGCCGATCTGGAAATGGATCTGCTGTCGCGTCAGGTGAAGCGGGCCGGGCAGAAGATCGATCTGCAGCCCCGCGAGTTCCGTTTGCTGGAATACCTGATGCGGCACGCCGGCCAGGTGGTCACCCGCACCATGCTCCTGGAAGGCGTTTGGGACTATCATTTCGATCCGCAGACCAATGTGATCGACGTGCATGTCTCGCGACTGCGTCAAAAGGTGGATAAGCCGTTCGCCAGTCCGCTGATCCACACCGTGCGCAATGCCGGTTACATGCTGCGCCCCGAAACAGCGTGAACGACGCTCCGGTCGCCGTCGAGCAGCCAAGCGAGCAGGCTGCACCGGAACGTCGGCGGCGGGTGTATTTCCTCAATTCGGCGGGCGTTCGCTTCGCCGCGATCTACACCGGCCTGCTGGCGATCAGCGCAGGCGCATTGGCCATGTTCCTATGGTGGGCCACTGCTGGTCTGTTGGACCGGCAGGTGGAGACGGCGATTCGGCTTGACGCCAGAAGCCTGGCGGAACGGTGGGAGGAAGGCGGCCTACCGGCGCTGGTGCTGACCATCGAGGATCGGCTGGCCGGGAATGTGGATGACGACGCGATCTACCTTCTGGTGAACGCGCAGATGCAGCCAGTGGCCGGCAATCTTGGCCAGTGGCCCACGCCGGTCCAGCGCACCGACGGCTGGTATGAACTGCAGGTGCAGCGGGCGGGCATCCGCTCTTTGGCCCGGGTGCATCGCTACGAACTGCCGAATGGCTACCACCTGCTGGTCGGGCGCGACGTGCGCACCAGGGCGCAATTGCGCCAATTGCTGACCGACGCACTGCTGTGGGCCATGCTTGTGGTGGCGGTGATGGCAACAGTGGGCGGTTTGGTCGTGCGAAGTCTGTTCCGCCGCACTCTTGCCAATGTCTCCGCCACGGCCAGCGCCATCGCTGCGGGCGATTTCGCCCAGCGGGTGAAGCTGTCCGGCCGAGGCGACGAGTTCGACCAGATTGCCGAGATGATCAACGATATGCTGGACCGCATCGGCCGGCTGATGGACGGGGTGCGGCAGGTCTCCAACGCGATCGCCCATGACCTGCGGACGCCGATCACTCGTGCGCGCACCCGGCTGGAAGATGCCGCGCTGCATGCCGAAACCGCGCCGGAACTGCGGGCTGCAATCGAACGCGCAACGACCGATCTGGACGGGATTGTGGCGGTTTTCCATGCCTTGCTGCGGATTGCCGAGATCGAAGCCGGGTCGCGCCGGTCGGCGTTCGCCCGGCTCGACCTGACGCCGCTGCTCGGTGCCGTTGCTGAACTGTACGACGCGGTGGCCGAGGACAAGGGCGTTCGGCTCGCCATAGATGTACCAGAAAACCTGGTCACTTGTGGCGACCGGGAGCTGATCCAGCAGGCGGTCGCCAATCTTGTGGACAATGCGGTGAAGTTTTCACCGCCGGGCGCAACGGTGCGGATCCAGGCGATGATGACCGGGACCGGGCCGAGCATCACGATTTCCGACCAGGGACCGGGCATTCCGCTGACGGACCGTAGCCGGGCGACCGAGCGGTTCTTCCGTGGTGAGACGGCCCGCAGCACGCCGGGCGCGGGATTGGGACTCGCGCTGGTGCAGGCGGTGGCACAGTTGCACGGCGGGGAATTGCGACTGAGTGATGGCGGGCCGGGGTTGGTGGCGTCATTATCTATTCCGGCGCCGGACGAACGGCGCATTGACGGCAATCCTGGTGTTTCATCCTCCGCGGTTCAGCGGCCTTAACGGCTTGTCACGCCGGTCCCACAGCCGCGATACGCTGTGGCCGGCAGTTTGGCGCATGGCGTTCGTTTCGCGCAGCACGGCTTTGGCCGGCCTGGCTGGCATCGGAGTGGCCACGCTTGCCCTGTTGTCTGGCGGCAGCCCGGCTCCGCCGGCGCAGGTCACCAGCGACACCCAGGCCTACTGCCGGCAGCTCGGGGATCGGGTCCGGGAACTGGCGCCACTCGCGACCGGACCATCGCGGTTGATGGCGACGAACCTTGCAGTGGAAGGCCAGAGCCTGTGCATGCGGGGCGAGATTCGCGGCGGCATCCGGCGGCTTCGCAGGGCTGTGCGGTTGGTCGCCGGTACCGCCGTACGTCCGCATTAGACGATCTTGAGGCGCGCGTTGCCGAAGGGGGCTTTCCCCGGAACGAAAGTTCTGAACAATGTAGCGGGTGGCCGCGCGGCACCGTGCAGAAAAACGCGTGACTCGTGGCACGTGCCTTGCTAGCCACGCCAAGCCCGTCCTAATAGACCAGTCTTAACAAACGAGAACCAAGGGGGTTCAGGGATGATCACACGTCGAGATGCGGGACGACTGATCGCGTCCGTGGCGACCGCCGCGGCGTTTGGAGGGGTTTCCCAACGGGCGCAGGCCGCGGGCAAAATAGTGCGGGTCGGGATTGACCTGTCGTTGACCGGAGCGGACGCCGAGAGCGCGGTCCGCGTGAAGAATGGGATTCTGATGGGCCTTGAGGCGGCGAATCAGGCCAACGCGGTTCCAGGTTACCAGATTGACGTTCTGGTGCTGGACGACGGCACGGCCACCGCGGGGCAATACGACCCGGCGCAGGCCGCAACCAATGCGCGCAAAATGGTGGCCGACAAGGACGTGGTGGCGGCAATCGGCCCGCAGATGAGCGGTGCCGGCAAGGCCATGGCTCCGATCCTGAGCGAGGGCGATCTGGCGATCATCACACCGTCGTCGACCAATCCGGACATCACCAATCCGAAATTCGCGGCGCAGTTCCGGCCGGCGGGCAAGGCGATCTACTTCCGAACGGTCACGACGGACGCATACCAAGGGCCGAACATGGCCAATTTCATGGCCGACAAGCTTGGCGTGAAGTCGGTCTATATCCTCGACGACAGTGGCGCGTATGGCGTCGGCATGGCGGACGCGTATCAGCAGCAGGCCGAGAAGAAGGGCATGAAGGTGCTTGGCCGCGACCGGCTGGACCCCAAGGCGGCCGACTACACGGCGGTGCTGACCAAAATCAAGTCGCTCAATCCGGATGCGTTATATTATGGCGGTGTCGGTGGCGCCGGCATCAAACTGGCCAAGCAGGCCTATGATATCATGCCGAAAATGATCAAGGCCGGCGGCGATGGCGTGTACGGGGCTTCGTTCCTGAGTGGCGTCGGTTTCCCCGCGGCTGCGGGCTGGTATGCCACGATCGCCTCACCGCATCTGACCAACGACAACAAGGCGGCACAGTTCATCGAAGCCTATACCGGCAAATACGGCATGGGACCGGACGACTACACGATCACCGCCTATGACGCCGCATTGGTGTTGGTCGACGCCATCAAGCGCGTCGCGGCGACCGGGAAGCCGGTGACCCGCAGCGCGGTGCGCGACGCCATCCAGACATCGAAGGTGCCGACCATCCAAGGCGTGGTTTCGTTCGATGCCAATGGCGACCTGGCAGACCGCACCGTCAGCGTGTTCCAGATCAAGCAGGACAGCACGCACAAGGTGGACGATGTCGATCACCAGTACACCTACATCGCCGTCGCGCCGCAGAGTTGATCGGTAATCGATGACCTTCTCTGACCTGCTGCTGCAGCAGACGATCAACGGACTGAGCCTGGGTGCCATGTATGCGTTGCTGGCGCTTGGGTTCACCCTTGTCTATGGCATCCTGGAGTTGATCAACTTCGCACATTTCAACGTGTTCATGATCGGCTCCTTCGTCGCCATGATGACGTTGCAATCCTTCGGGCTGTCCGGTCAGAGCGTGATTTTGACCGGACTTCCGTTGGCCGGCGTGCTGCTGGCGGCGTTCATCGTGACAATGCTGTTTTCGGGCGGCCTCGGCGTGGTGATCGAGCGGCTGTCGTTGCGTCCGTTGCGCAACGTGAAGGGCCCCGCGGCGATGATCACAACGATCGGGGTTTCCTACATCCTGTTCAACATCGTGCTGCTGACCGTGGGCGCGGATTCCAAAAATTTTCCCAATCCGCTGCCGCCGGTGAAGTTGCATATCCGCGGCGCGGTGATGGACGTCCGGGTGATCCTTATCTGGATCGTTGCCATTGTCCTGATGGCCGCCTGTGGGGCTTCGTGCAGAAAAGCCGGCTGGGCAA
>DATIMO010000143.1:0-4944 GCA_035475215.1 Acetobacteraceae bacterium
CCGTGCGCGTTCATCGAGTTAAGGCCTGGAGCAAGCGTGACTGCGGACGAGCTTCTTGCGTTTTGTCGCGAACACCTGGCGCGATTCAAGGTGCCGAAGAACTTTCTGTTCCGCGAATTGCCGAGGACCTCGACGGGGAAGATTCAAAAATTTCTGCTGCGCGAAATCGCACGTTCGGTCGAGGCGATCGAGTAAACCACCTCACCCCAAATAGGCCGCCTTCACCCGCTCATCATGCAAGAGATCGCCGGCCGGCCCGCTCAGCAACACGCGGCCGCTTTCCAGCACGTAGCCAAAACTAGCGATCGACAGTGCCATCAATGCATTCTGTTCCACCAACAGGACCGTCACACCTTGCGCATTGATGGTGCGGATTGTCTCGAACACCTGCTCCACAACCATGGGCGCCAACCCCATGCTGGGTTCGTCCATCAGCAGCACGCGCGGACTCGCCATCAGGGCGCGCGCGGTTGCCACCATCTGCTGCTCGCCCCCGGACAGCGTACCGGCGATCTGGCGCAGGCGTTCGCGCAGTCGCGGGAACAGAGTCAGGATACGCTCGCGATCCTTTGCTACTTCGGTGCGGTCGCGACGGGTGAATGCACCCATCAACAGGTTCTCGTCCACTGTCAGCCGGCCGAAGATGCGTCGCCCTTCCGGCACCTGCACCAGTCCCATCGCGGCAATCGTATGCGCGCCGAGTCCCGCCAGCAGCCGCCCCTGGTAGCGGATCGCACCCTGGCGGGGATGCAGCAATCCGCTGATCGCCCGCAGCGTGGTCGATTTGCCCGCACCATTGCCGCCGACCAACGTGACGATCTGGCCTTCCTCGACCGCCAACGAGACGCCCTTCAGCGCCTCGATCTTGTCGTAGAAAACGTGGATGCCGTCGATCTCCAGCAGCGCCATCGTTCAGGCCGCCGCCTTGACGCCGAGATAGGCTTCAATGACGGCCGGATCGCGTTGCACATCGGTCGGCCGCCCTTCCGCGATCTTCGCGCCATGATCCAGCACGGTCACGGTATCAGACATCGACATCACCACTCGCATCTGATGTTCGATCAGCAGAATGGTTATGCCGAAGCGAGCGCGCACATCCTCGATGAAGCGCATCATTTCGGTGGTTTCATGCGGATTCATCCCGGCGGTCGGCTCGTCCAACAGCAGCAGGCGGGGCTGAGTTGCCAATGCCCGCCCGATCTCCAGCCGGCGCTGCTCGCCGTACGGAAGATTACGCGCCAACTGATCGCCCCGTCCACGCAGGCCAACAAAGGACAGCAGCCGCACCGCTTCCGAATGCGCACGGGCTTCGTCGGCGCGCGTCGCCGGAGTGTTGAGCACTGCGCCCCACCAGGTGGACCGCAGATGAAGGTGCATGCCGACCAACAGGTTCTCGATCGCGCTGATGTTCCGGAACAGGCGGATATTTTGATATGTGCGGCTGATGCCCGCTGCTGCCACCCGATCCGGCGTCAGCCGGTCGATGCGTCGGTCGCGAAACCACACCGCGCCATCGGTCGGACGCAGATTCTGTGTGATGCAGTTGAACACCGTGGTCTTACCGGCGCCGTTCGGGCCGATGATGCTGTGGATGCTGCCCTCGGCGACCGCCAGATCGAGGCCGCCCACCGCGGTCAAACCGCCGAAGCGCATCGTCATTTGCTCGCAGCGGAGAATGCTCATCGGGGTTCCGCGGGCAGCAGATCGGCGCCTTCATCCAGTTCGGCCGTGGCTTCGCCAGCATGCAGTTCGCGGCGGCGCACCTCGGATGGCCACAGCCCCTCCGGCCGCCAGCGCATCATCACGATCAATGCGGCGCCATAGAACAGATAGCGATACTCGCCGAATTCCCGCAGCAGTTCCGGCAGACCGATCAGTGCGATGGACCCGAGTACGACACCCGGCAGACTTCCCATGCCACCGACAATGATCAGCGCCAGCACGTTGATCGAGATCAGCAACTGGAAGCTGGACGGATAGACGGATGTCAGCATCACCGCAAAGATCGAGCCGGCCAGCCCTGCGAACGCCGCGCCCAGCCCATAGGCCAGCAGCTTCGATCGCACCAGATTGATGCCAAGCGCCTGCGCCACATCCTCATCATCGCGCAGTGCCGTCCAGGCGCGGCCCAGGCGCGAGTTCTCCAGCCGCCAAGCTACGAAGGCGGCCACCGCTGACGCGATCAGCGTCAGATAGAACAACTGCACGGGGCTGCCGAGCACAACATCGCCGAGCCTCGGCTTGGGGATTTGCAGCACGCCCTGGGCGCCCCCCAGCAGCGGCGCGGCGAAGTCCGACATCACCAGCACACGCACGATCTCGCCGAGGCCCATCGTTGCAACCGCAAGATAGTCCCCCCGCACCCCGAGCACTGGAAGCCCGAACACCACTCCGACCGCCACCGCCAGCAGCACCGAAACCGGCATTGCCAGCCAGAACGACAGGTGCATCAGCGCGTGCGGGCTGTCCGCGGTCAGCAGCGCGGTGGTGTAAGCGCCGACCGCGAAGAACGCGACAAATCCCAAATCCAGTAGCCCGGCCAACCCGACTTCAAGGTTCAGGCCCATCCCCATCAGGATGTACAGCCCGACCAGCATCAGCACCTGGCCGATGTAGGCCCCAGCCAGCAGGGGAAGCAGCGCCAACACCAGCAGGGCGATCCCGGCGCGCAGCATGCGCTGGCGGCGAAGCTGACGGTCATCCAGCGGTATGGGCCTGCGTCGGCCGACCATGGCCCACGCCTCGCGAATGATCGCCGCGGCAACGAAAATGATCACCGCGCCATGCGGTGTCAGACCTTCCCAGGTGTACAGCGTGTCCCGAACCGCACCGATCACGCCTTCGTACTGTAGCATGAGCTGGATCAGTTCCTGAAATACTCCGGCCACGACCACAGCGCAGGCGCCGACCAGGATCGGTGCTCGCAGCGCGGTCGGGCTTTCCCGCAATGCCGCCCCCACTACGCCGGCCAGCAGGCCGCCACCAAGCAGCAGCACCGATCCTTTCCATAGCCCAAGTCCCGCGGTCAGCATCGTCATTAGCGCCGGCGACAGCGCAATGAAGATCGATTGCGGATGCAACCACGCGGTCAGCAGAACTAGCACTGCCATCGGCACACCCGCTGCCAGGCCGGCAACCGCGCCAGCCAGCAGGCGGTCACCGATGCCGACGGCAACCCGCGCCGGCACCGCGATCAGTCCCGCTCCGAGCCCGAGCAGGACAAGAGTGGCCTGCCCCAGGCTGAGCGTATCGATCACGATCCACCGGTTGTGCAGCATCAGCAGCACACCGACCGCCGCGAGGTGCACCCCGCCGGCGCCGAACATCAGGCCACGTCCGATCGCCGTGCGCAGCATGCGTCAGGCCCGCTTCTTCGCCATGCGTTCCCCCAGCAGCCCCTGCGGCCGGAAGATCAGCACCATGATAAGCAGCGTGAAAGCGATCACGTCGCGCAACTGGTATGGCGCTGGAATGCCAAGCCCGTCCAGGAATATGGAAGGCCCGATCGATTCAACGAGGCCGAGGAAGAATCCGCCCAGCATGGCCCCAGGAATGTTGCCGATGCCACCCAGCACCGCGGCGCCGAACGCCTTGATGCCGGGGGTGAAGCCCATGAAAAAATACACCTGCTTATAGACGAAGGCATAGAATACGCCGGCAATTCCCGCCATCGCGCCGCCAAGCACGAACGTGAACACCACGACCTTGTTGACGTCGATGCCCATCAGCGCCGCCGCTTCCGGGTCCTCGGACGTGGCGCGCATCGCGGTACCCATCCGGGTACGCTGCACGATCAGGTAAAGCAGCGCCATGAAGACCACGGCCAACCCGATCACCAGCGCATCGATCCGTGGGATCGCGACCGCCCCGATATGGAATGATGCGCGTTGCCAGGACGGGGTCGGATATGCTTTCACGGCCGAACCGAACATCCCACGGAAGGTCTGTTCCAAAAAGAACGAGACGCCGATCGCGCAAATCAAAGGGGCCAGCCCGATCACACGCCGGAACGGTCGATATGCAATACGTTCGGTCAGCAGGGCGACGGCAGTGGAAACGACCATGGCCACGGCCAGGATCGCCGCCATACCAGCGACCGGACTGCGTTCAAGGAACCCTGAGTTCTGCAGCGGCGTCGCCACGAAATATCCGGCGAATGCGCCGCACATCATGAAGTCGCCATGTGCGAAGTTGATCAGCCGGAGCACGCCGTAAACCATCGTGTAACCAAGCGCGATCTGCGCGTAGATGCTGCCGATGGTCAGGCCGAACATCACGAAATCGAACCACTGGGCACCGGTGTAGCGTTGCTTGATCAACGAGCCGATGGTGCCGACCACGACCACCAGCACGACGCCGATGCGCAGCGCCCATAGTACGATATCGACCGCGTTGATGCGAGCCGCGGCCCCCAGCCACGACTCGCGTGCAACGATCGACTGGCTCAAAATTACGGCCAGATCTTTTTGGGGTTCTTGCCGATAGCGAAGGTCTTCGGATCACCGGAGGTGAACTCCAGCACCGACGGCTTGAATTGCGAGCATTCGCCCCACTGGTCGCACTTGATCGGACCACTGATGCCGTCAAAACTGGTGTCGAACACCGCGTCACGCAGCGCTTTCTTGCCGATGTACAGATTTCCCGCGCTGTCGGTCTTGGCCACTTTTGCAATCGCCTTGAACGCCAGCATCGCTCCATCATACGCGTTGGCATGGAAGCCGGAGATCGGCGCTTCGTTGTACGCGGCCTTGTACTCCTCGACGAATTTCGGATATCCCTTGCCCATCGCGTCCGGCGACAGGTCGGGGTAGCCGATGCGGAACCCCACCACCGCTGGTCCGGCCGCCTCGATGAAGTCGGCCGACAGCAATGATGCGCCACCCATCAGGGTAGTTTTCTCCAGCCCCGGCACTTCTTTTGATTGGCGCAAGATCTGCGCCGCCG
>DATIMO010000144.1:0-5366 GCA_035475215.1 Acetobacteraceae bacterium
GGTCTAGATGCAGCGTCTAGAAAACGACGGTTGATATTGGCATTGCGAGGCGCCGCTGCTGTTCGTCGGTGACGACTTCGGCACAACCGATGTCACCGCGGCACTCGCACCTTGCCAGCCGGGCTGCCCTTAGCTTGCACGGCGCTCGCAACCTGCTGCAACTGCTCCGACCACATGACAAATCCGAATGTCTGGAACAGGAGCCCGCACATCGTACCTGCGCCATGCGCAACGCCGCCAGCGCCGAAGCACCGCGCCATCAACATGGCGACACAACCGACGGACAGCACCGACCATGACCCAGAACATTTACGACAACCCGGAGTTCTTTGAAGGCTACAGCCGGCTCGGCCGCTCGGTCGAAGGGCTCGACGGCGCCGCCGAATGGCCCGCCCTGCGCGCCTTGCTTCCCGACCTGCAGGGCCTTCGAGTCCTTGACCTGGGTTGCGGCTACGGCTGGTTCTGCCAATGGGCGCAGCAGCAAGGCGCCACGCATGTGCTCGGCCTCGATGTGTCCGAAAAGATGCTGGCCCGCGCCAGATCCACCACGAGTCCGGCGATCACCTACGCCCGCGCCGACCTCGAGCATCTCGACCTGCAAGCGGCACCGTTCGACCTCGCCTACTGCTCACTCGCTCTGCACTACATCCAGGATCTGTCCAGCTTGCTGGCGAAAATTTACGGCGCCCTGGTTCCCGGCGGGACGTTCGTCTTTTCAGCCGAACATCCGGTCTTCACCGCCCCAAGCCATCCCGCATGGTCGCTTGAACAGGGTCGCAAGATCTGGCCGCTGGATAGCTATCTGATCGAGGGGCCGCGTACGACAGATTGGCTCACCAAGGGCGTCATCAAGCAGCATCGGACCGTCGGCACCTATCTGAACCTTCTGCTCGACGCTGGTTTCGCGATATGCCGCGTCGAAGAATGGGGCCCGACCGACCAACAGATCGCAGCCCGTCCAGCACTTGCGGATGAGCGCCAGCGTCCCCCATTCCTGCTCGTTGCCGCCCGACGCTGAAGCCCGCCTCGTGATGGCCGGCGCTTTCACGCAATCACCCCGAAACCCCCGCCGCGATGCGGTCCGCGAACTGCCCCAGCGCCTGGCTCATCGCTGGTACGATATCCGGCACCGCGCCGGAGGCGGCCTGCACCCGGATCATCTCATGACCCGTGCGCAGCACGTCCGAAGACCCTGCCTTCAGCAACGACCAGTTCGCATCCAGCACCACGTTGCCTGCAGTGTCGCCACCGAAGCGCTGGATGCTCACCGAAACCACACGCAGTCCTGATTTCGGCGCCGTGCTGCCCGGCGCCAGAACCGACCCCGGCGGCAGCCGGGTTATCAGATCCGCTGTCAGTGTCTGGCGTATCAGCCGCCCCAACGGCGCGCCCCATTGATCCCGACTGGAGATGTCCAAACGATCCCCGCCGCCGCTCACCACAATGGCATTACGATCGAGCACCGCCGGTACTGGCACATCGCCCACCTCGATCGGCGGCCTCAGCGCCACGCCGCCGCGATTGGCATTCGCCGGTGGAACCGCGCTGAGGGTGAAGAAATGTGTTGGCGGACTGCTGCACGAAACCACCATCAGAACCGCTGCAATCAGAACCCACCGCCTCCTGTTGCAGGAGCCGGAAAGGGGAGGGGGTCTCCCAAGGAACAACGCAGGCCAATCCACCCCCGTCACCCCTTGCCCCGGATCAACGCCGCCGGATTTCGTTCCAACATGTCGGCCAATTGCCGCACCGCCCGCGCCGCCTGACTGAGTTCGTACAGTGTCTGCGCCAGCCCGGCAGTATCCACCCCAGTCGCCGTCACACCGGACTGGTTGCTGAGGACGCCACGTGCGGCTGCGATCGTCTGTTCCGCCTGGCTCGCTACATGCCGCAGCTCGGTGATGATCTGCGGCACCTGCTTATCCGCCGTCGCTGTCAGGCTTTCCACGTTGGCGACCGAGCGATCCAGATTGTCCAGCGTCTCGGTAATCTGCGGTGATTTCGAAAGCTCCGCGATTCGCGCCGTAATCGTGCGGATATTTTCTCCAATCTGATCCAATGGTAACGACTGAATCTTTCCGGCGATGCTATTTACCGCTGTCATCACCCCCTGGATGCCGCCACCACCTGATTGCGTGGGAATCTCCGGCGGATCGCCTGGAATCAACGTGGCCTGACCCGCTCCCTGCACAAACGCCAGTTCCACATCCTTCGCGCCGACCAGCGGAACCGAGGACCCAAGTTGCGCGCGCAACCCTTGCCCGATCAGTTTGTCCATCAGGGCGTTCATCGGCTGTCGCGCATCCGACCCCCATGCCGCCGTCCCTGTCAGCGCGATCTGTGACGGCTCGATCGCAATCGTCACCCGCTCGCTCAGCTTACCCGACCGGGAGTCGTATTCCAGCGTGCTGTCCTGCACCGTCCCCACCCGCTTGCCCGCCAGATCGACCCCCGCGCCGGCATCCAGCCCGCCCCCCGAGGCATCGAATACGACGCGGTAACTCACCGCCTGCGGGCCCGGCGCGTACTGCGCCGCGTCCTTGCTGCCATACAACTTGAACTGCTGATGGTCCGGCGCCTCCGGCCCCTCCAGCGGGCCCTTGGGTGTTTCAAAATCCACCGCGCCCTGCAGCAACGCCGCCGGAGATTGCAACTGCAACTTCGGCCCGTTCCCCTGCATCGAAAGCTCCGCCGCGCCTGCATTCCAGAACCGCGTGCCCGTGTGCACCAGCTTCTCGTACGGTGCCTTTATGAAGATCGCCACGTCGAAGCTGCGGTCCGGCTGCAGCGTCGTGCTCTCCACGCTGCCCACTTCGAGATCGCCGAAATACACGCTAGATCCGCGCGAAACAGTGCCTAGCGTGTCAGCGTGCAGCACGAAATGCCGACCCGGCACCATCTGCGGCACTACCGGCGGCTGCGCCAGCGCCTGATAACGGTCCTGCCTCGGTCCCGGTTGCGGAAGAATGCCGATCGTCGGCCCCGAGATGATCGATTTCAGCGACGCCAGATTCGCCAGACTCGGTTGCGCGCCCTCGATCCAGAATTCGGTGCCCTTGCCCAGATGCCCCTGCATGTCGCCATTCATGCGGATCGACGCATCCACGTGCTTCAGATCCTTCTGCAGATGCAGACTTTCCACCTCGCCAACCTTCATGCCCTGATACTGCACCTGCGTGCTGCCCGCCTGCATGCCGCCCGCATCATCGAACGTGACTTTCAGCAGCGGACCGGTTGCGGCGAACTCCTTGAACCCAAGCCACGCGACGATCGCCAGGGCCGCGATCGGAATCGCCCAGATCCAGCCCGGCCACCGGCTACGCTGTTCCTTTGCCGGCGGCGGGCCGGGTTCAACGCGAGACGAAGTCGGACCCGCATCCGGCTCGTGCTCCGGTTGTGCGCCTTCATCCGGAGTCATGTCCGCTCTCCCGCATTGTCCCACATCAGCCGCGGATCAAACAGCCGCGCCGCGATCATCGTCAGTACGATCACCGACAGGAACGCCGGCGCCCCAACCCCGGCACGCATGGTCACGAATCCATCAAGCTGCATGATCGGCAGAAAGATCGCGATGGTGAAGATGTCGATGTTCGACCAGCGCCCGATTTCCTCGATGAAACGATAGATCCGCGTCTTGCGTTTCAGCCGCCGATCCGAGTGACGATGTACCGACCATAACAGCCAGCTCATCCCGATCAGCTTGCCTACAGGGATCAGGATGCTGGCGGTGAAGATGATTGCCGCCAGTGGCCAGAACCCGGCGCTGAGCAACCGGTCGACGCCATACAGGATGGTCTGGTCGTCAACCTGACCGAGCTTGGTCTGTACGTTCATCGGAAAGTAGTTCGCCGCCAAGTACAGCGGGTAACCGGCGGCAACAAGCGCGGTTGCGCGGGCTACCGCATACGGCTTCCTGGCCGCCAGTTTCGCCGCGCAACGCGGACACCGCCCGCCATTCATTCTTGCCGGCAGCACCAGGTCGCATTCCGTGCAGGCAATTCGCGGCCCGGCGGGCGGGCTGTCCGGCCGCTGAATCGATCGCCAGACCGATCGCGTGTCAAGGCTCGCCCGGGTCAGCATCGTCAAGCTGGCGGCGGCGATCAGCGACCATCCGCCGGGGCCGATCGTCACCGGAATCTGCGCCTGCACGCGGCTGTAGCCGACCACTGCACCCAGCAGGAACACGTCCGGCATCGCCCACAAATCCAACCGCTGCGCCCAGCGAAACACCGGCCCGGTCCAGCCCCCTTGGAAACCGAATCGGATCGAGGCCAGAGCCGCCGACAGCAACCCGAACCGCACGAACGGCAGAATCACCCCTTGCAGGCCGACCACCAGGGCCAGTTCCGGCCAGCCCTCGTTCCACATCGCTATCACGCCAGAGCCAAGCCGGGTCGATCGCTCCATTCCCAGCACCTGAAGGCTCATCAGCGTGGTCAGATTGGCCGGAATCCACATGACCAGCGTGGCCAACGCCAGCGCAAGAGCCGCATCCTGGCTGCGCCCGGCGGTGCGCTCCAACACGTTATCGCAGCGGCAGCAGAGCAGCCGGCTGCGTTCACGCAGCAGCGGCAGCCGTTGGATTGTCCCACAGTCGGGGCATGCAATGATCATTGTTCAACCCGGAACGGTTCGCGACGGGTCGGGTTGCGCACCCGGACAAGCCGGCTTTTCACTTGTCGTGGCCCGTTGCCGCCCCTGCCACTTGCCCCTCTGCCACTTACACCGCTTGCAATCACCGCCAACCGCCGATCTAACCCCGAAGCACCCCATCGGAGCCCGCCGCATGGCCCCCACGCTGCATGGCATCCACGCAATCCTTTACGCGCTGTTCGATGACACGGAACGGCTCGATCGCGCCGCCATGCGTCGCCAAACGGAGTTGTGCCTGGAAGCCGGCGTGCACGGCATGGCGGCGCTCGGGCTCGCAACTGAGGTGGCGAAACTGTCCGAAGCCGAACGCCGCAGCGTGATCGACTGGGTCGCTGAGGACACGGACGGCCGCGTGCCCCTCGGCATCACGATCTCGGGCGCCTCGGTGGCCGAGCAGATCGCCCTGCTGCGTGCCGCCGAGGCGGTCGGCGCAAGCTGGGTCATCCTCCAGCCGCCGATGGTGGGCAGCTACGCCGCCGCCGAATACATCCGCTTCTTCGGTCGCGTTGCCGACGCCGCCGCATTCCGGTCGCCATCCAGAATGCGCCCGCCTACATGGGCCGCGGCCTCACCGCCGACGAGTTCAGCGAACTCACCCGCCAGCACCCGAACATCTGTCTTCTGAAGGGCGAGGCGCCTGCCACCGAGATCCGTCAATTCATCGAACTCACCGAAGGGCTCGTGCCCGTGTTCAACGGCCGCGGCGGTCTGGA
>DATIMO010000145.1:0-2263 GCA_035475215.1 Acetobacteraceae bacterium
AGGTGCTTGATCGAACCAAGGAACGTCCATCAGAACGCATTCCGGACTTGCCGGCCGGGCGTTCGCCCGATACGCTCAATTGCCCAACATGGGGGCGAGATAATCATCGCCTCGCACACAGAAATTCTGACATCCCCCGGAGGAATATTATTGGCGCGTCTTCGTGGCCCTCGGTGGATTCTTCGTGGTCTTCGTGTGAACCCTTCCTTCTTCCTTCTGCTCGCTCCTTCTGCTCGCCCGCACGAATTGGCGCTCCGGTTGGCATCGTTGGCCATCGCTGGCATGATGCATCACCAAGCACCATTGGGCGCAGGAGCCGCGCATGAACGACGTTGCAGCATCCGGCATGGTCGATCTCGGCGTGCTGCCCTGCACGCTGGATGATGGTATCGGCCGGCGGGCATCGATCGGACTGCTCGTGCTGGCCACGGACCAGACGATGGAGCACGAATTCCGTCTGCTGATCCGGCAACCCGGTGTTGCGCTGTACGAAAGCCGGCTGTTCAACGACGCGGATATCACGCCGGCGACACTGCGCGCCATGCGCGAGCGGATCGCACCGGCCACCGAGCTGATTCTGCCGGGCAGCAAGCTGGATGTTGTGGCGTTCGGCTGCACCTCGGCCAGCATGGAACTCGGCGAAGATGAAGTTTTCCGACAGATTCGTACGGTCCGGCCGGGGGTCGCCTGCACCACGCCGGTGACTGCGGCGTTCGCGGCATTCAAGGCGCTGGGCGCGCGGCGTATTGGGGTGCTGACGCCGTATTCGGCGGAGGTCAATGCAGGGGTGCGCCGGTATCTGGACAGAAACGGCGTGACCGTCGCGGCGTTCGGGACATTTGACAAGCGTGACGACCGTGAGGCCGCGAGGATCGCTCCGGACTCGATCGCCGCCGGGGTCCGGGCGCTGGCCCGTGGCGCGCAGTTGGACTGTGTGTTCGTTTCCTGCACCAGCCTGCGGTTGTCAGAGATCGTCGCCGAAATCGAGGCGGATATCGGCTTGCCGGTCACCTCCAGCGATCACGCCATGGCTTGGCACTGCCTGCGGTTGGCAGGGGTGCGGGATGCCGTTGCCGATGCGGGGCGGCTGTTCGAAATGTAATGCGGCGAAGCGAAAACTCGGCCTGTACACAGGCAGTATAACGGAATCGTGTCTGCCGTTTGTAGCCCCGGTCTGATCAAATTATTGCCTGGAGATTTCGCACGCATATCGAGCGCTGCGTCTCTCGCAAAACATCAACAACACATGGGGCAGATGATGAACCAGCAACCCGCGATCGAGCCTGCCATCAGCGCCACGATCAGTTCGGTCGATACCGCGATGCATGACGGCATGGCGCAGATGAACCACGCAGCGAAGGACATCCTGAATACGGTGTTCGATTTGTCCGTCGAGGCAATGCAGCAATGCCATCGCCTGGCGGAGCAGAATGTGGGATTCTGCACGGACATGCAGGATGCTTGGCTGAAACAGACTCGTCAGATGCACGAAGCGAACCTGAAGCTGTGGGCGGCCATGCCGATTGGCGATTGGCTCGGCGGAGTGCAGAAAGTCAGTGCCGAAACCGCCAGGAACTGACGTCAGATCTGCGAATAGCCCGATCCAGGCGTGTCCACGCCACGCCCGGACGCCGCATCGAGCAACCCGTATTCCTTGAGTATCTGCTGGCTGTAAGTGACGCGGCCGTTCATCGAGGCTGCCGGTTCGGTGGCCAGCAGCAACACGGCGCGCGCCATGTAGTCGGGCGGCTCGCCGCGCGGATCGTGCATGCCGCTGACCAGCTTGTGGAATACCGTCCCCGGCGTCGGCACCACGCGCGACGGCGACACCGCGGCGACCGTGATGCCGCCGTATCGTGCCATTTCTTGCGCAAGTCCCTGGGTGAACCGCTCCAGCGCCGCCTTCACCGCGCCGTACATGGTGCCGCCACGCACCGACTGATCCGCATAGGGGCCGCGTCCCGGCCCGATCGCCGCGCCCGAGCTGATGTTCACGATCGCGCCTGACCGGCGCGGGATCATGTCGCGCAGCACGTCCTTCGCCAGCATGAACGGCCCGTGCACATCGACGGCGAAAGCGCGCATCCAGCGATTCGCTGGAAATTCCTCGATCGGGATGAAGTAATACCAACCGCCCTAGACAGTGACACACGCCCATGCGCGAGAGCCGATGGACGTAATCCGCGCCGGGTCGTTGATGATGAAATCCCACGCATTCTTGCACGCGGCGACGATCGCTTCGTAGCTGTCCCAGACGAGCCGG
>DATIMO010000146.1:0-2824 GCA_035475215.1 Acetobacteraceae bacterium
CATAGCGCAAGTCCATTGCCCCGCGTTATGCGCTCCAATGTCGGGCCACCGTCCACGAAGCCAGCTCCTGTGCCAGTTTTCCGCGATTCGCGGAGCCGCAGGATTGTGAGATAAGCTCGCAACCAGCCACAATCGGTTGCGCCGGGCAACCCCACGATTCGGAATTTTCCAGATTTTGAAATGACTTCCAACAATATACCAAAACTGGCCGGGCGAATCGAACACTGGCCGATCGCCGGCTCCTTCACCATCAGCCGCGGGGCCAAGTCCGAGGCGGCGGTCGTAGTGGCGGAGATCAGCCGCAACGGCCACACCGGACGCGGGGAATGCGTTCCATACACCCGTTATGGCGAGACCGTGGAGGGCACGCTCGCGGCCATTCGGGGGCTGCAGGAGCCTGTCCGCGACGGGCTCGACCGACCGACCCTGCAAGCCATCATGGCCCCCGGTGCGGCTCGCAACGCCGTGGATTGCGCCCTGCTCGATCTGGAAGCGAAGCGGAGCGGCCGGCGGGCCTGGGACCTTCTCGGCCGCCCAGCCCCCCGCCCCTGCACCACCGCCTTCACCATATCGCTGGGGTCGCCGGAGGCGATGGCAACTGCCGCCGCGAAGGCCGCCCACCGGCCGCTCCTGAAGATCAAGCTCGGCGGCGACGGTGATGCCGCTCGGATAGCGGCGGTGCGCACGCAGGTCCCGGATTGCGAACTCATCGTCGATGCCAACGAGGCCTGGACCCCGGAAAATCTCGAGCAGAATCTGGACGCCTGCGCGCGCGCCGGCGTCACCCTGGTCGAGCAGCCTCTGCCTGCTGGACAAGATGGCGTGCTGAAGCAAATCCGACGGCCGATCGCCGTCTGCGCCGATGAAAGCGTTCACGACCGCAGATCGCTGGCTGGACTGCGGGAGCGCTACGATGCCGTCAACATCAAGCTCGACAAGACCGGCGGGCTGACCGAGGCGCTGGCGATGGCTGATGCGGCGCGCGCGCTGGGGTTCGACATCATGGTCGGCTGCATGGTCGCGACGTCATTGGCGATGGCCCCGGCGATGCTGATCGCGCAGCAGGCCCGCTTCGTCGACCTCGACGGCCCGCTGCTGCTGGCGCGTGATCGCGAGGGCGGCCTGCGCTACGACGAGAGCACCATCTATCCGCCCGATGCGGCATTTTGGGGCTGATCACGATTGAATGGCGGATCCGCCTGATGGCGCGCCAGCCAGATCACGAGTGCGCCGGCGAGGGCCACCGCCGCCATGGCGTAATAAACCGTGCTGCCGTACTGCGCGTAGATAAGACCTGAAAGTATCGCCACGCAACTCATGGCGATCCCGATACAGGCGGTCAGATAGCCCTGTGCTCTGGCCGTCACGTGCCCGGGCACCCGACGCACCAGAAGTTCCATGGTGCCGACCTGGGTCAGTCCGTAGGTCAATCCGTGCATCATCTGAACGGCCGCGAGGAGCGCGACCGGCGGCTCCTGCGCGGTCATCAGCCAGCGCACCACCGCACACAGACCCCCGATCACCATCAGGAGCGCCGGTGGCAGCGTGAACCTGGGCGAGATGGCGAAAATCACGATCTCGCCGCAGACCCCCAGCACCCACAGGCCGGCAATCGTCAGGCCGCCGAGCCCGGACGCCTGCCAGGTGATGGAAGCAAAGGTGTAATAGGCCGCATGGCTGCCCTGGATCAACGCCGCCGCCACCAGGATCGCCAGAAAGCCCGGATCGCGCAGCAAGGCAGCGCCCCCGGCTGGAGGACCCGCGGCCAGCTTCGGCGTGTCGAGCGGCTGCAGACCGAAACTGACCAGGGCGCCGAGTCCCGCCACCGCGACAATGACCCAGATCAGGTGCTGCGGCGCGAGGACATCGGCCAGGACCCCGTTGACGAGCGCCCCCAGCACAAAGGCGGCCGAGCCCCACATGCGCAGCGGTCCATAGTGCAGGCCATAACGGATCACCCCCTTCAGGGCGTACCCATCGGTCAGCGGAACCAGCGGCGTCCAGACGCAGGCCGTCAGCGCGAACACGATCAGGATTGCGAGCGGCGGCTGCAGCGCGCCCAACGCTCCCAGCGCGGCAAAACCGAACGCGGTGGCGCAGGCAGTGAGGATCATTGTGCCGCGCAGCGCGTGATATCGCTCGGCCGAGTTGGTAACGAACGGCAGCACGGTAAAGCGGCTCAGCGACGGCACCGCGGTGATGAGGCCGATCCAGGAGGCATCCAGCCCTATCGATTTCAGCCATACCGGGAAAAACGGCAGCTGTGTGCCGACTAATCCCAACACGGTGCCGTAGAACAGCGCCAAGCGTATCCCGAATCGCCTGCTGACGGCGTGCGATGCGATGGGGATTTGTGATTCGGATGGCATCAATTCAATTGCGATTCGCTGCGGATCATGTTGATCGTTACAGTAACGCGCTGTGATTTGCGCGACGAGTTTGCCATGGCCGCCGCAGACGAAGTATTTGCCCTATCGCCGATCTCCGCTCGCGCGGCACTGCCGAGCGAAGCGGACTACGATGCCATCCGCGAAGCCTTCATGGAGACGGCACGCGGCCGCTGGTTTCTCGGCGAATATGCCAAGCGCAACCGCAACGCCGACACCAGCATGGTGCTCGACGCGGTAGCGCGCATCGAGGCGACGATCGCCGCCCAGAAACAGATTCCGCCGAATCCATTGCCCGACGCACTGGTGCTGATCAGGGGGATGCTCAGCGACGCCAAAGACAGTGCGGCAAAGACGATGGCCGGCGCCGATGCCGAACAGGCTCTGGCTGCCGTGAACAAGGGCGTGCGGATCATCCGTGAGATCGCCTGGACGCT
>DATIMO010000147.1:0-2833 GCA_035475215.1 Acetobacteraceae bacterium
CGGAACACCTCTCGCACGATGAGTGGTGCAAGACCCTGGGAGGGTTCGTCCAGGATCAGCAGCTTCGGGTTCAGCAGCAAAGCGCGGGCGACCGACAGCATTTCCTGCTCGCCGCCGGAAAGCTGCCGTCCGCGATTCTGCCGGCGCTCGGCCAAACGGGGGAACGTTCGATAGACGCGTTCGATCGTCCACGGACCGGGGCGTTCCAGGGGCACCCTCAGATTGTCGTCGACGGTAAGGTTGGGAAAGATCCTACGTCCCTCGGGCACGTAGCCCACGCCAAGTCCGGCGATGCGAAACGGCGGCAGCCGCGTCGCATCGCGCCCAAAAATCGACACGTGTCCGCTGCGTGGTGGCGTAAGCCCGACCAGGCTGCGCAACGTGGTGGTCTTGCCCGCCCCGTTACGGCCGAGCAGCGTGGTTATTTTCCCTTCCGGCACCGTCAGGCCGACATCGTGCAAGATGTGGCTCTTGCCGTAGAACGTGTTCAGGCGTTCGGCTTGCAGCGCGTTCACGCGGCGCTCCCCAGATATGCCGTCTGCACCACTGGATTCGCTGCAATCTCGTCCGGCGTTCCCTCGGCCAACACCCGCCCCTGATCCAGCACCATGATCCGGTCCGCCAGATTGAACACCACGCGCATATCATGCTCGATCAGCACGATCGTGTATCCGGTATGCCGGTGCAGCCTGCGAATCAGCCCGGCGACCTGATACGTCTCCTGCTCCCCCATCCCGGCCGTCGGTTCGTCCAGCAGCAGCAGACGTGGACGCAAAGCCAGCGCCATGGCGATCTCAGCGGATCGCTGATCGCCGTGCGACAATTCTCCCACAAGCCGGTCGGCGTGATCGGTCAGCCGCGTGGCGATCAGCACCTCATCGATGCGGTCGCTGATACGCTCGGCATCGCGGCGGCCGAGCCACGGCCGCAGGCGGAACCCGTCAGCCGATTCGACCGCAATGCGCACGTTCTCGCGGATGGACAGTTCGGGAAAAATCTCGGTAACCTGAAACGTCCGCGCCATTCCCATCGCCACGCGCCGCACCGCTGAAACGCGCGTGATGTCCTGCCCGTCCAACAAAATCTTCCCGGATGTTGGCGGGAAAAACCCGGTGATCAGATTAAAAAACGTGGTCTTGCCGGCGCCATTCGGGCCGATGATTGCCCGCAGTTCTCCGGTTGCGACGCTCAGCGAAACGCCATCCACGGCGACCAGATTTCCAAATGTCTTGGTGGCGCCGCTGACCTGAAGCAAACTCATGCAGCGGCCCTGCGACGAATGAACCCGACCAGCCCGCGTGGGAAGAACAGCACGACGACAATGAAGATCACGCCGATCCAGCTCATCCAGTTCACCGTCATCGACGAAATCGTGTCCTGCAGCACCACGAACACCGCCGCGCCGATCAGCGGGCCCCAGAAGCTGCGCATCCCGCCCATCACGGCCATGATCACGATGTCACCGGACAACACGTAGTTCAGCGCCGTCGGGTCGGAGAAATTGTTCAGCAATGCATACAGCGCGCCGGCAATCGCGGTGAAGAAGCAGGATACGGTGAAGGAAAGCCAGATGTGCCGCTCCACCGGGATGCCGAGAAACCGGGCGCGACGCTGGTTTTCCCGGATCGCGATCAGCGTGCGGCCGAACGGCGAGCGCAGCAGCAGTCCCATCAGCGCCACCGCCGCCGCGAACACGGCGAGCACAAAGTAGTAGAACACCTCGGCGTTGTTCTGGATGTCGATCGGTCCGATCGGCTGGCGCTGAAATCCGCGCAGCCCGTCATAGCCGCCGGTGAAATCGTTCCAGCTATAGGCGATGTAGTAACAGATCTGGCCGAAGGCGATGGTCAACATGGCGAAGTACACGCCCTTGCGGCGCACGATCAGCGCTCCGAACAGCGCACCCCCCAACGTGCCCGCCAGGATTCCCATCAGGATCGCCAGCGGGGTGCTCAGCGCCAGATAGCGCAGCGTCAGCCCGGCGCCGTAGCAGCCCAGCCCGAAATACGCGGCGTGACCGAAGCTCATGACCCCGGTGAAGCCGAGCAGAAAATTCAGTCCCATCGCGGCCAGGCCGAAGATCAGCACGCGCGTGGCCAGCGCCGTATAGCCGCCAGCCATCCCGACCCACAGCGGGACCGTCAGCAGCACAAGCCAGATCAGCACCGTGCCCCACCACTTGCCGCGAGCCGGACGACCGAGCGCCGTCTCGATCGTGGTGGTGCTCATGTCAGCATGCCTTCCTCGCCCATCAGGCCGCGCGGCCTGACCAGCAGCACAAGCGTCATGATGACATAGATCACCACTTCATTGCCGGACGGGAAGAACACCGTGGTGACCGCCGCGGCGATGCCGATCAGCACGCCGCCGATCAACGTGCCGGTCAGGCTGCCGACACCGCCTACGATGATGGCGATGAAGCTGGGCATCAGCAGGTCGTCGCCCATGTTGGGGTTCAACCCGATCTGCCCGCCCGCCAGCACGCCTGCCAGTCCGGCCAAAAAAATCCCCAGGGCGAAATTGAACGAGCGCAACCAGCGGACATTGATGCCGAGTGCCGCCACTGTTTCCATATCCAGCGTGCCGGCGCGAATGCGCGTGCCCATGCGCGAAAACCGCAGGAACACGAACAGTGCGATGACCGCGACGATCACCACGGTGATCAGGAACAGCCGGTACCCGGTCACGAAGAAGAACTGGTTGTTCAGCGGCTGGCCCAGCACCGCCGGCACGCTCAGCGGCAGGCCGTTGGATCCCCAGACCGATCGGCAGACGTCCTGGATAACGAACGCCAGCCCGAACGTCAGCAGCAGGCTGTACACCGGATCGCGCG
>DATIMO010000148.1:0-2731 GCA_035475215.1 Acetobacteraceae bacterium
TTCGCCAGGCTGGTGCAGGCCAATCTCATGCACTGCAAGACCCTCGCTGAGATGCTGCAGCCCGGACCAGAGCCGCCGCCCGAACCAGACCACCGCCAGGCCGTGCTGCAATGGGCATGAATTTAACCGGACAGCTGTGGGACAAGCCCGGGCATGACGAACTAGCGCCCGAGCATGACGAGTTACCACTCCATCCAACTCAATGCGGTTATGCAGGCTCCAGCACCAGGTTCTCGTAAACATCTGTGCGCGCCACCATGCCTGGCAGAACCAGCGTGGTCGCATCCATTTGTTCGACGATCGCCGGCCCCGGAAGGCGATTCCCAGGAACCAGCCTTCCGCGGTCATACACCGGACAGGTGATCCAGCCGCCCGATTCCGGCAGCCATAGCCTGCGCTCGTTGACCATCGCACCGGTGGCGTCGGCGCTGCCCTCCGGCCGAGGCTGGAAGGCGGCCTTGCGCACCAGCCCGGACGCCTCGATGCGAAAAGTTACGAGCTGCACCGGTTCTTCTTCAGCCAGGAACCCGTACATCCGCTTGTGTGCTTCGGCGAAACCGTCGGCCATGGCGTCCAGCGTGGCGCGGCAAATCGGGCCATCCGGCACGAGAACTGAAAGTTCGTAGTTCTGACCAGCATAGCGCATATCGACGGTGCGCCCGATCTGCCGGTCTGCTGGCGCGATATGCTCTTCGCTGAACCAGCTTTCCGCCTGGGCCAGCAGCTCAGCGAATGCGGCCTCGACATCAGGCAGCGCGGCCGATTGCAGCGTGCGCAGCCGTGTGGTGGCGAAATCGGCGCGCAGATCGGTCAGCAGCAGCCCCATCGCGCAGAGGATGCCGGGACTGCGGGGTACCAGGATGCGGCCGATCTCCAACTCCCGCGCCAGCCGCGCCGCGTGCAGCGGGCCGGCGCCGCCGAACGCGACCAGCGTGTAATCACGTGGATCATGGCCGCGCTGAATGCTGATAACGCGGATGGCGCGCGCCATGTTGGCGGTTACCACCGAAATGATACCCTGCGCGGTGGCCATCGGGTCAAGCGCCAGCGATTCCGCCAGTCGCGCAATGGCGACATAGGCCAGGTCCTGGCGCACCGGCATGCGCCCACCCAAAAGATGCGTCGGATTGAGCGTCTGCAGCACCACATTGGCGTCGGTTACCGTCGGTTCGCTGCTGCCGCGATCATAGCAGACCGGGCCGGGATCGGCGCCAGCGCTGCGCGGCCCGACCTTCAGCAGCCCGCCGCTGTCCACGAAGGCAATCGAGCCGCCGCCGGCGCCCACGGTATGAATGTCCAGCATCGGCGCCTTGATAGGGTAACCATGCACGGTCGCCTCGTTGGCCAGTCGGCAGATTCCGTTCTGCAGTAGCGCCACGTCGGTGCTGGTGCCGCCCATGTCGAAGGTGATCAGGTTCTCGAACCCGGCCATCCGGCCGACCGCCTGCGCGGCGATCACGCCGGTGCTGGGACCGGACAGAACAGTGCGCACGGGCAGACGGGCGGCCTGATCGAACCCGATCACGCCGCCATTCGACTGCGTGAGATGCGGCTTCACCGACAAACCAAGCTGTGACAACCGTTCGCCCAGGCGTTCGATATATCCCTGCATCACCGGGCCGAGATACGCATTCACCACGGTCGTGGACATCCGCTCATATTCGCGGAATTCCGGCGCCACCTGATGGGACGCGCAGACAAACGCATCGGGGATTTCTTCGGCGACAATGCGGCGTGCTGCGGCCTCATGCTCGGGCCGGATGAAACCATACAGGAAGCAGATGGCGACCGCCTTCACGCAGGCGGCGCGCAAGGCGCGCACTGCCGCACGTACCGCCGGTTCATTGAGCGGCGTCTCGATGCTGCCGTCATGGCGCACCCGCTCGGGCACTTCCAGGCGCAGGTCGCGGGTGACCAGCACCGGCGGCTTGTCCACCTGCAGGTCGTACAGGTCCGGGCGTTTCTGCCGGCCGATTTCCAGCAGGTCGCGGAAACCCGCCGTGGTAATCAGGCCGGTCCGGACGCCGCGATGCTGGATCAGTGCGTTGGTGCCGACCGTGGTGCCGTGGCCCAGATAGCCGACCTGGCGGACCGAAGTATCCACGCGGTCCACCCCTTCCTGAAGGCTTTGGGCGATGCCGCGGGACGGATCATCCGGCGTGGAGGCGACCTTCCAAACCTCGATCCGGCCGCTGGCTTCTTCGAACAGGCACACATCGGTGAAAGTTCCACCCGAATCGATGCCGATACGCCACGCCATCAGTGCTGCGAACCCAGCCCCGCAAGCCGGCGATCCACCGCATCGCGGAACCGGTACCAGCCGCCTATTGCCGGCAGGAACCACGGATTGCCGGTGTACAGCGGATGGGTCGGAAAGTCCTCGGCGTCGAACGCGCAGGTATCGTTGGCAACGCGGGCGATCTTGCGCGCGGTCTGCCAGCCCAGATAGGTCATCATCGCCACGCCGCTGCCGTTGCAGCCCAGCAGATAGTGCATGCCGTCCTGCTGCCCCATGTGTGGCACAGCGTCCAGCGTGAATGCCACATTGCCGGTCCATGCGTGCGTCACGCGTGCACCGCGAAGCTGCGGGAAGCGATCCACCATGAAACGATGCAGGATCGGTGCGCTGGTCTGGGCCGAGACCTGGGTAAATCGCGCCCGTCCGCCGAACACCATTCGCCGTCCGTCCGGTGACATGCGGTAGTAACACAGCACGCGTTTCGTATCGCCC
>DATIMO010000149.1:0-2353 GCA_035475215.1 Acetobacteraceae bacterium
GTCCTCGGTCCACTTCGGATCGACCATCTCTGTCGCGCTGGACCGCTGGTGCATCGCCGCCTCGCCCATCCCAGACGCAAGCGAAAACCCGCCATCTGCTATCCGATCCGGCCGCTAATTTAACGCGTATGCGGCGAAGGCCGGCCATCCACGTCTCTGATATCACGGCACAAAGACGTGGATGCCCGGCGTTCGCCGGGCATGACGGGTCAGACCGTTCTGATGCCGAAGAGTCACCGCAGCGCTCCGGGTGAGGGCCTACCCCACCAGTACCGTCTGCAACACCCGTTCCGCCTGATGCAACGCATGCAACAACCGGTTTCGCCCCCGTCGGGCCGAAACCGCGGCAAACAGTGCCTCATCGGAACCCGGCGCTGCCGCGGCAAACTCCCGCAATGCGGCGACTGCTGGCCAGGGCGCTTGCGGCAATGCCGCATCATGCGCAAACCGCCCCGCCGCCCCCGTGTGCAGCGGCACAAGAACACGTGAAACCTGCATCAGTGCGCGATTTGCCCGCGTCGGCTCCACCCGGCCCAGCGCTCCCGCCGCCCTCCCGACGCTGCCCGCCGACGCAACCAGCGGCCCCAATGCCATCCGGTCGCCCACCGCCTTCCCTATACCTTCCAACTCGCCGGACAGCTTGTCCGCCCACGCTGAATAATCCAGCGGCACGACGCGGTCCGTCAGCAACCGCCACAGCACATGCACGAACACCCGCGTGTCCCGCACCAGATTTGCCGGATCGATCTTGTCGAGCGTGTCCTCCGGCGTGTGCCACCACCAGCCTAGTTTGTTCCGCAACTTCACCGGCCCGGGCGGCTGTTCGCTCAGACTGCCGAGCATCGAAGGCAGCCCGATCCCCCAGAATGACTGATCGGAGGACCGATCCATCGGTCGCCCGACATACTCCGCCGCCGCCTGCATGTGCACTGCCTCTGAGGCTAAAGGAGCAAGTTCGGCCATGGAAGCGGCGTTGCTCAGCACCGTCGCACCGACACCACCGGTAGAGTCCACATTCACATGCGCAAAGCAGCGCCGCTCCAGCTCTTCCCAGTATTCGTCAGCGTACCACGCCGATCCGGAATAGCGCCCATGCGAATGACCCGACCAGAAACACAGCCGCAGCCCGCGCTGCCACTGTCCCCGCCGCGCCGCGCAGACCCGCGCCACCTCCAGCATGGTTGCGTTGGCACCGCCATTGTCCATCACCCCATAGTACCAGGTGTCATGATGACCAGAGAACATGACGAACGGAGGCTCCGCATCCGCCGACCCGGCGTCCAGCTCTGCGACCAGGATCGGCGTCTTCCGCCAGCCGGTATCCACCTCGGCATGCAAAGTCACGCGCGGATGCGTGCCGCTGCTCAATCGGTCGCGTAGCGCAACCCCATCCGCATAAGCCACGGTTGTCACCACGGTGGATGGCAACGAGCGCCGCGTTTCCTCCGACGGACTGCCCCACACCGGCGACACGCACATCTCATGGATATGCTCGTGTGGACTGATATGTAGCTGACCCACAGCCCCGGCAACCGATGCCCGATGCGCGACCGCCGGGCTCGCGATCCCTTCCACCAGCACGATGCGCCCCCGCACGTCCTTACCCGAGAAGTCGCCGGGGGAACCGTCGCCGACATACACCACCTCGGCAGTCACACCGTCCGGTGGTGACGACCGCGAAAAGCTGTGCGTGATGCTGCGCGGTGTCGCGCCATCGATCTCGACTCGCGAGCGGCCGGGCAAACTGATATACGCATCGTGCAGCAGCAGGTCTGTGCTAAATCCGTAACTGTCCAGCTCGGCTTGCACATAGCGCAGGCTTTGCAGCTCGTCCGGTGTTCCGGACAGCTTTACCCAGCGCGCAAATTCCTGCATGTGGCGCATCAGCACGGCGCCATCGACACCATCGCAAACAGCGCGAAGCTCGGCATCCGACATTGGCTTTCCTCCGATGGTCCTGGCCCGACAATAATCGCCTCGTCCCCGGCCGTCACCGCACACGCTCCCTTGAGCCGACGGCCCGGTCGCGATACCACACCCGAATGCAAGCGAAACACACTGGCGTCGTGTTCGATCTCGGCGGCGTCCTGATCGACTGGAACCCCCGCCACCTCTATCGCAAGCTGTTTTCCGGTGACGAAGCGGCGATGGAACGGTTCCTCGCGGATATCTGCTCCCCCGCCTGGAATCTGGAGCAGGATCGCGGCCGAAGCTGGGCCGAGGCCACCACGCTGCTGACCACGCAGCACCCGGAACATCAGGAGCTGATCGAAGCCTATCGTCTGCGCTGGGATGAAATGCTCGGCGGCCCGATCAACGGCAGCGTAGCGATTCTGCGTGAGTTGAAGGACAA
>DATIMO010000150.1:0-3126 GCA_035475215.1 Acetobacteraceae bacterium
GAATCGGCTCTTTTGGGGTTCGTGCTGATTACCGGCAGATGTGGCAATCCGGACTCACCAAGCCGGCGCGAATGGGGAAAATGCCGCCCGGGATTTGACGACACGCCCTAGTCGTATCTCACGCTCTGGCCGCCGAGAAACGCGGCCACTGCGGGATTTGCACGCAGCCCGATCAGGTCCTGTTTCGACGGAAGCTGCGGCCTGTCTCGCTGCGCGTTCACCATGCACAGGAAGCCGAGCGGTTCATTCCCGGAAGCCTGGAACTGGTGCCAGCACCAGGACGGAATCGTGATCAGGTCGAACGGCTTCACCGACTGCACCTGATTGCCGAGCAGGCACTGGCCGTGACCCCGAAGGATCATCACCGCATGCACGTGCTCATGCCGTTCCAGCGTGGAATAGCCACCGGGTGCCATTTCGAAATAGCGCAACTCGCAGCCGAGCGCCGGCTCAGCGAACAGCACCTGGCGGGCGATCGATCTGAACGGCGCTGCGCCGCCTTCCTTGTATGGTTGACAGGCAACGCCTTCCCAGCGGAAGCCGTCGGTGAAACCGCGCAGGGACGGCTGCTGATCGCTGGTCATTGGCCCTCATGAGCGTGTGCGGCGACCGCACGGGTGAACGCCGCGGTTTGTCGGGTCAACTGGTCACCGGCGGCGAGAAGATTGCCGCCGATCAGCAACATCGCGTCCCTGCCATAGAAATCAAGCATCTCCGGCACGCGGGCCAGGGTCATTCCGCCGGCCGGTACCGGCAGGGCGCCGCGCAAGCCGGTGCCTGGCGCGCGGGCCGTGGCGGCGATTGTGCGGCAGGTGACGGGTGAGTAGCCGAAGCGGCCGCCATGATTGGGAAAGATGACGGCGTCGGCGCCGATCAGTGGGAACAACCGGCCGATCAGCAGCGCGGGGCTGATGCGGGCCGCGCCCCCCATGGTCGGATGGGCGATGAAGGCCATGTCTGGAAATTCGCGGACCAGAGTCTGCATGGTTGCGAACCCAATGAGCAACGGGGCGATCAGGACTGTGTCAATGCCCTCATTTCGTGCGAGACGGAGTTGGCGGCGGAGTGCGCCGAGATCGCCGGAGAGGCTGGGAACGTAGTGCGTGGGGTGGCCGGCAACCGCGGCGGACTGGCGGACGGCTTCGGCACAGGCAGGCATCCGGGCGGCAAACGGGGCCGCGGCCTGGTCGGCCATACCGTGATCATCCTTGATGAAGTCGATGCCCCCCAGCGCAAAGCGGCCGGCCAGTTCTGCCAGACGATCCGGAGGCAGCCCGAGCGGCTTGATCGCCGAACAGGTCAGCGCGCGGGCGCCGGCAGCGACACGATGCCTGAGTCCGTCGATGCCATGTCGCGGCCCGCCGAATCGCGCGGCCATTTCCGCCGGCAAATCGAGATCGAGCAGCACCACGTCGTCATGCAGGGACGTGTTGCCGAACGCCATATTCAGAAGCTGTGCGGCATCGCCACCGACGGTTTCGATCGCCAGCGCAATCCGGACGTCGTACAGGCCACCGCCGCGATCGGTGATCGCCGCCACGCGGCCGACGATTTCGGACAGCACGCGTGGATCGTCGATGGCATCAAGCGGCATCTCGACACTTTGCTCGACCGCGATCGCCTGGGCGCGGGCCTCGATCGTGGCGACGTCGGCGCGGATGCGGTAGATAGCATCGAAACGATCTGGCATGCGCTGCTAGCCGGTGGCTGTCTTCGCAATCACCACCCGGATCAGATCGCCGACGGTGTGCAGGCCGTCCATCTCACGTGTGGTCAGACGGATCGCGAAGCGTTCCTCGACGGCCATGATGATCTCGATCTGCTTGAACGAATCCCAGCCCGCCACATCCCTGGCCGTCAATTCCGGCCGCAGCGACACATCTTTCTGGAAGACGTCGCGAAAGATGTCGGTCAGCGCCGCGTACGCGCCTGCCTCGGTCGCCATGGGTTCAGCCGCCGCTGACATGGATGAATGTCGGTATCGGCGTGAACCGGGCGAGGTCCAGCACAGCCCGGCTGCCGCCGCCGGATGTGGCCTCCATCACGGTAAAACCCAGTTTTGCATAATGGTCCTGCACCATGCCGTTCTTCCTGGTTGGAACGTAGTCACCGAGCAAGCGCTGCGCGCCAAGCAGGCGGGCCTGCTCGGCGATCAGGTTCAGCGTGGTCGGTTCGACCTGCCGCCCGAGCACGCGACAGCTCATCAGCCATGTGTCGATCAGCAGGTCTCGGTCAGGCTGCAGCCGACCGATGATGATGGCGATCACGCCGTTGTCGCCAAACCGGTCCAGCAGCCGGAGTTGCAAGCCGAAGGCGGTCGGATCGTCCATCACGGCCAGAACGTCCTGTTCCGTGTATCGGCGCGTGGTCAGGTTGAACTGATTGGACTTGTTAATAAGCTGCACGGTCCGTGCCAGACCCACGCGGTCGAATGTGCGCCAGAGAAGTTGCATCTCCAGTCCGCGCAGATAACCCTCAAGGTCGGTGGTGGAGCTGCGCAGCGCCTCGCGCGCGCGGTTGCCGTGGTACTGCGCGGTACGCTCCCGATCTTCATTGGTGATGGCAACTGCTTCAAAGTAGCCGGCGTCGGCGATCGCGGCGATGAAGCTGACTGGGTCTTCGGTGACTTCCGGCACCGCGATCATGGGCAACTCGCGACGGATCAGGTTTCGTTCGAATGGATTATCGTCGATGAAGACCAGTGCATCGAGACCGATGTTCAGTTCGGCGGCGATCTGCCGGATGTTCGCCGCCTTGTCGGACCAGTTGGCAACGAAGCACGCAATGTCAGCACGCCGGAGCAGCATGTCCGGATGCTTGTCGAATGGCTCCAGCGCGTTGGCTTCGTCGTTCTTGGAACACACCCCGAGGATTACGCCGCGCCGCGACAGCTCCCGGCAGTAGTCCTGGAACTCAAGGTAGGCTTCGCCGGATGCACTGCCCTGGCCGATGATGATGCCTTCCAACCCATCATCCCCGACGACCCCGCCCCACACCGTATTGTCGAGATCGAGCACCAGGCACTTGGCCGAACGCCCCTGAATGGCGGCCAGCAGGCGCGCAACCAGTTCGCCGTACATGGGTGCGGCGGCGGGGGCGACTTCCTGCTTGGCGTGGTGCCAGAAC
>DATIMO010000151.1:0-2633 GCA_035475215.1 Acetobacteraceae bacterium
AGCAAGGACACGCCTCGAGCGTGTGCCAATTGAACCTGCGTGGCATGGACGACGCGCTGGCGGTGATTTCAGCCTCCACTGACAACATCGAGATCCTGCATGGCGTCCTCGCCGAGCGAGCGCTTGAGCTCGGAATTCCGATGGATGCATTGCGGCCGGAACAATGGCTGGACCTGTTCCATGCACGTCGCAAGGGGACGGGCAAGGCGGCGCCTGCGGCATTGCCGCGGGCTGTGCCGAGCGTGCCGCGGGCCGCGTTGGCCTGAGCGGCCCCGGATGTGCGGCGCGAAACCGATTCACGAAACGACGGAAGACCACAACGGAGGTGATCTGATGAACACAGGAAACTTTGCTGCTCCATGTTCCGCAATGCGTTTTCGCCGCGGCTGCGCGCTGCTCGCCATGAGCTTGGCGCTCATAAGCGGTCAAGCGGGCGCGCAGTGGGTGGTGACCGATCCCGGGCACACGGCGTTGACCTACGCCGGCTGGATCAAGGAACTGATCTCGCAGGGCGAGCAGTACGCCAAGCAGATCGCGCAATACCAGACCCAGGTGCAGCAGTACGAAACCCAGATCCGCCAGTACGAACAGCAGTACGTCAAAGGCGGCGTGTTCAAGCAGGACGCCATGGCGACGAAAGACTTCTCGCCGCGTGCGCTGGACACGGGCATGGCCGAGCGTTGCCCGGCGGGGCTGCGTGCAATGCTCGCTTCATCGGCAAGCGCCGAGAACTGCGCGATGATCGTGCAGACCGAAAACGCGCGGTACAACGCGATCGTCACCGTCCTCAACGTGTCGCGACAACGTGACACCGAGCTGCAGAAGATCTATGCCGAGCGTGCCGGTATCGCCCAGCAGGACGCCGGGGCGCTGCAGTCCAACAATAATCGCCTGTTGGCGATGCAGAGCCGCATGCAGATGGACATCCAGCAAGCGCGTAGCCAGACCGAAGGCTACGACCGCTTGCTGGAGCTGCTGCGCGACGATCAGCGGATGATCGCCAGCGGCACTCTCGACGGCGACGGAATTGCCGGCGGTCTGGTCAGGGGCGCGGCCTTGCGTGCGGCGTTGCACTCGGCGCGGCGCAGCGACCGCTGACGCCGCTCTGATTACGGATTGACGGGGGACAGGAATGGACGCGTTTGGAGTGCCACTGCAACTGGCCGGCCAGCTACTCGACGGCATTCGTGGCGGCGCCGGTTTTCCGATCGCGCACATCGCGACCGAAGTCTCGGACCTGCTGTTCTTCCGCGAGATCAACAACTTCCTGACCGGCGAGATCGAGGTCTTCCGCGACAACCTGCTGGGACGGACCGCAAGCCTGCTCGGCGGTGCAGCACTGTCGTTGCTGACCCTGTGGATCATGATCCAGGGCTACCGGATCGCAATTGGGCAGTCGCGTGAATCGATGATGGGATTGGTCACCCATTCCCTCCGCGCCGTGCTGATCGTCGGATTGGCGACGGCTGCTGCGGCGGGCGGGGGGTCGGTGTATCGCACCGTTACCGATGGCCTGAGTAGCGAAGTCAGTCGCATGGTCACCGGGACCGATGACGACGTCTACGATCGGGTCGACAAGTGCCTGGCCTACATGCAGGTGGCGCTGGCAAGCATCGATACGCTGGACGTCGCGGGCGATCCCATCCTCAACGACAAGAAGGAGCGTGCGATGTGGTTCGCCGGAATCGGTACCGGCGGACCGGCGGTGATGGCGGGGACCATGCTCCTGCTCAACAAAGTGGCGATGGCGCTGTTCGTCGGGCTGGGTCCGTTGTTCATCCTGTGCCTGCTCTTCGACCAGACCAAGGGGCTGTTCGGCCGTTGGCTGTATTACGGCTTGGGGACGATGTTCTCGCTTGCATTGCTCAGTGTCATGGTGACGCTGGCCACCGACATGGTGATCGCGGTGGCGGCATCGTTCTGGGCCAGTGCGCTCTTGGGGGCGGGGCCGGACAGCATCAACAGCATGGCCCTGCAGCAGGGCGGCATGGGCGTGGTGCTGTCGATGTTGATCATGACGGCACCACCCATGGCGGCGATGTTCTTCAGCGGGACCCTCGGCAGTTTCGTGCCCTATTCGCAGATGACCACGAATGCGCCCGCGCGGCCGCAGCCCGCTCCGCAAGGTTATGTCGGCGCCGCACCCGCTGCTTCGGCGGGCGAAGCGCAATCCATGCAGCGATCCGGCTCATTGTCGTTTGCGGCTGGCATGCTGCCTCGCGCATTCGGGACTGGTGGGTTCGTCGACGAAAAGAAGGCCGCGCCCCGGCCACCGGGAACGATGTGAGGCGCAACGAATGATCGGTACGGCGGCCGCGATTTCATCGAGGGAACCGCTCAGCCGCGCCCGCTTACAATCGCCCGGTGCGCACCACTCCCGCCATTCCCGCTTCCACGCTCCGCCTCTCCGTCGCCCCGATGATGGACTGGACGGATACGCACTGCCGCGTGTTCCACCGCATCCTCGCGCCGCATGCGCGGCTGTATACCGAGATGGTGCACGCCAATGCCGTCATCCACGGAGACCGCGGCAAGCTGCTGGCGCTGGATCCGGTCGAGCATCCGGTGGCGCTGCAGCTGGGCGGCAGCGAGCCGGCCTTGCTGGCGCAGGCGGCGCGCATCGGCCAGGAGCA
>DATIMO010000152.1:0-8122 GCA_035475215.1 Acetobacteraceae bacterium
CCAGTTCGCTTCATCAGATGACATGGGGTTCAACCTTTCCGGGCTAGCGTCGTCGCGATGAGAGTCTGCATGAATGCCGGCCGCCTTTGCAGCGTGTAGGAACGGCAGCTTTGGGAAGGCAGAAGCATCGTCCTGGATAGCGAGGATGGTGAAGGTTTTCGGATACCGGCCATCGCAGGTCCCGCGTGTGGGCATGGGGCCGGCGTCGGAAAACCGCCCAAGCACGAACCCGCGGGGCTGTCTTCGGACGATGCCGGAGAGCGTCCGCTTGTGGGATCAGACGAGAGGCCGCGGTATGACCGGCATGGCCGAAAGCGGCCATCCTCCAATGAGCCGTTACTATTACCCAGGCTGTATATTGGTAGTTTCTTCACACACCGCCTGTACCCGATCCCGGTGCAGATGCACGACGTGGTACTCCCCCCGCAGCCACGGCGCGAACTGGTCGCGATAATGCGCGCTGCCGGGCACGCCGGAATTGCCGATGTTCTGCACGGCCTGGAACGATTCCGGCGCGGTAAAATCAACCACGATACGGTATTCTGCACCCGACGTTGCGTGATGCGGTGGCAGCTCGCCGCCGGTGTTGCGCACCGTGTGCGACCCGCCATCGACAGGCGCCGGACCGATGTCGAGCGCATCGCGCAGCGCGGGGCTCGACAGCGGATGCCGCCAATGCGCGATATGCACCCGTTCCCATCGCCAGGTGGCCGGGTTGGCGCCCAAATGCTCGCGCAGGTGCGCGACGGTCTGCTTCGCCACTGCGGCGAGGGTGGCCGTGACGCCGGCGGCAAAATAACCGTCATCCCCATCTTCCAGCAGGGTGGCGGCCAGTCCGGTCTGCTGTGATGTCAGGTCCAGAAGCCGCGCTGGCATGTGCTCGGCCAGCACGGTCCTGACCCATCGTGCCATGAAGGATTCGAAGATCGTGGGCGCTGTACTCGCCAGATCGTAGCGATAGTCCCAATCGCGCAGCGCGCTGGTAACGATAGCAACCTCCGGCCCCGCGCCAGCCGCGAGGTGCCGCAGAATATGCGGGCAGAGCCGCGCCGCCCGGCTATTCTTCACGTCATTCTGGAACCGGATGTTGGCCGCGCGGTCCATCACCGGCTGCTGCGCGAACGCCTCGTCGATACGCACGCCGCGATGGCCCTGCGAATAGGCGCCGTAGATCGGGTATCTGAAATCCGGCGGCACGATCCGCTGGTTGGCGCTGGCGACGTAACCACGCGGTGGATTGAAGCCGCTCGGCAGTTCATCGAAGGGAATATACCCGGCCCACTGGTCGGCGGGATTGTCCGCATCGCGGAACCCGTAGGTGATGCGCCCTCGGATCGGGACCCGGCCGGCCATCTGGTAGCCGATGTTACCGTTCCGATCGGCATAGACCCAGTTGAACACTGCAACTGACCAGTCGCGCAGCGCATCCCGGAAGGACGGCCAGTCCCGCGCCCGCGAAATCGCGACCGTGGCGCGCAGGTCGTCCAGATGTTCGGCGCCGACCCAGCGCAGCGACAGCGGTGGGTCCCCTCCGTCAGTGACTGGCGTCAGCAGCGTATTCACCACCGGCCCGCGCACGGTGGAGCGGACCACCAGCGCATGTGCCGACTGCCCGCGAACCGGAATGCTGACCTCGCGCTGATCGAATGCGCGCCAACCATCGCCCTCGCGGTATCGCCCGGGATCAGTCGGATCCACCTTCTCGCGATAAAGATCGCGGGTGGAGGCGGCGTTGTTGGTGATGCTCCAGGCGGTGGTGCCGTTGCTGCCCCACCACATGCCCGGCAGCCCCGGGTGGCCGGCGCCGGCGGCGTGATCCTCCGGCCCGTGCAGGGCGAATTCATACCAGGACGAAGGGACCCAGAATGGCTGGTGCGGATCACCGCACAGGATCGGGGATCCGGTGCCGCTCCGCTGCCCATCGATCGCCCAATTGTTGCTGCCAGTTGCATCATCCGTGCCGGCTGCGTGCCCATTCCCTGCCGCACCGTCTGCCCAGGGCGCGACCAGATTCTCGGACGCTTCCGGTGTCAGATAAAGCTGGCGCAAATGCTCGGTTGGCAGCAGGCGCGCCGCCTCGGCCGCCGCCAGACGATCGATGCGCCCGTTCAGTGACCACCAGATGCCGCGGCCGATCGCAACTATGTCGGCCAAGCTGAACGGCTCCGGCGCGTATTCCAGCAGCCGGAATTCGATCGGCAGATCAGCACCGGCGGTTTCGATGTGGCGGTTGATGCCGGCAACGAAGGCGGCCACCAGCCGAAGCGTGGCTTCGTCCATTGCCGCGGCGTCGCGCGCGGCGATGATGTCGATGCCCACCGTAAGATGTGCGATGTCGGCGGCGACGTAGGCAGGCCCGAGGATTTCCGCCTGTCGCCCCAGCGCCCGACGCCGCAGCCGGTCCATCTGCCACAGCCGATCCTGCGACATCGCCACGCCCAGACCGAAGAACAGGTCGACCGAGCTGTCCGCGAAGACGTGCGGCACGCCGGCACGATCACGCTTGATCTCCACCGGGGCGCCGATGGTCGCGGTCATGGTTTGATCTGCAACGGCCGCGTGGCGCTTCAGCAATGCATCCCGCGCCGACGCGAAGTCGGCTGCCGACATGCCGGTGGCACGGCAGATCACATCCACCTCATCCGGGCGCCGCAGGGCAGCCAACAGAATCGAATCATTTAGCGACATGATGTGCTCCTGTCAGGCGCGAGCCAGGCGGCCGCCGCGTATCATGGATGGAAAGATCAGCCCGACGCCGAGGCCCCAGAAGCAGTTGATCAACAAGCCAAGTTCGATCGGCCGCGCGGCCCAGCCGTGAATCAGCGGCTGGCCCCGCAATGGAGCAATCACGAACCACGCCACCAGATTGGCCGCCACGCCGAGGCCGATGCCCTTCAGCCACTCAGGGCCCGGCAGGCCTGGTGACACCAGCCCGTACAGCACACCCCATGCGCCGCCCCAGAACGCCAGGTCGAACACTCGCGGCACCCCGAACGGCGGCACGGGAGACATCGAGTAGGCCGTGAAGTCGATCACGTGTGTTGCATGCAGCAGACCGATGATGCCCTGGTGAAACGTCAGCACCGCGAGCGCCCCGGCAACAAAGCCCAGCACCGCGCGGCCTATTCTGTCCGACATTGATCGGCTCCTCGGAATCGCTCGCAGGGGCAGAATTCGCCGTGCGATGCCCGCCGTCAACCGGCGCGCACTGGACCGCACCAGCCATGCTCGGTCAGACTGCAGGGCAGGAGGACTCCAGAACATGCAAACACGACCTCTCGGCAGAACTGGACTAACGGTCTCGGTGCTCGGCTTTGGATGCGGTGCGGTCGGCGGGCTTATGGTGCGCGGCGCACCGGCGGATCAGCAGCGTGCGGTCGCTCGCGCGGTGGAAGCCGGCATCACCTATTTTGACACCGCGCCATCTTACGGCGACGGTGCGTCGGAAACCAATCTCGGCCGCGTGCTGAAGGCATTGAAGCCGGACGTGCGCGTGGGCACGAAAGTGCGGCTGAGTGCTGCCGACAAGACCAATATTGCCGGTGCGGTCGTGGCGTCGATGGAAGCGAGCCTGCGCCGGCTCGGTCGCGATCATGTTGACCTGTTTCAGCTCCACAACGCGATAACGGTTGACGATCATCCGGACTCGATCAGCGTGCGGATGCTGCGTGATGAGATCGTGCCGGCCTTTGGACGGTTGCGTGAACAGGGCAAGACACGATTTCTGGGTATCACCGCGATCGGGGATACCAAAGCGCTGCACGATGTTGTTGGCGCGGGCCTGCTGCACACCGCGCAGGTGCCGTACAATCTGCTGAACCCGAGCCTCGGCGGCGCCATGCCGGCCGGGTTCCCTGCTCAGGACTACGGCAATCTGCTGGCCCAGATGCAAACCAGTGGTGTCGGCGCGATTGGCATCCGCGTGCTGGCCGGCGGCGCGCTGTCTGGCGAAGCCACGCGGCATCCGATCGCCAGCCCTGCGCCGGAGCCGATCGGCTCGGCGCATGGATATGCCGCTGACCTCGAGCGTGCGCGACGGCTGCTGCCGCTGGTGACCGAGGGTCACGCTGCGACGCTGCCCGAAGCGGCGTTGCGCTACGTGATCGCGCATCCGGCCATGAGCACGGTGCTGATCGGCATTGCCACGATTGATCAGTTGGAGCAGGCGATCGCGGCGGCGGAAAAAGGCGGGTTGTCCGCCGCCGGGCTGCAACGCGCGGCCGCGTTGCAGCAACAATTCGCCGGGGAAGCGCGTTGAATTCACAACGGCGGCCAATGCAGACAGCAAGGTTTGGCCTCGCGGTTGCCAAGCTGATGCCACGATCGGAGGCTTTGATTCGGGGCGGTGGAGGACAAAAACATGCGCCTGCTTCGGTTTGGGTTTATCGCGCTCGGGCTGGCCGGGCTGGCCTTATCGGCAGCCCCGGCACGGGCCGACTGGGACCATGGGCATCATGGTTGGCATGGAGGTTGGCATGGGGGATGGCATGGCGACAGGGACGGGTGGCGTTGGCGTCATGGGTGGCGTGCGCCGGTGTTCGTGGCACCGCCCGCCTACTATGTCCCGCCGCCGATCTATTATGCTCGGCCACCTGCCTACTACGTACCGCCGCCGGTTGTGTACTCGCCGGGGGTAACGTTCGGCTTGACGATCCGCTAATGGCTTGCTCCGGCACCGGATAAGGGGATTTTCATGAAGAGACTCATCGCGCCGGCCGCAGCCGCGCTCGGTATCGTGCTGGCGGTTTCCGGCTGCACCAATCCATACGATCCTGGGCAGCGTGCGGTCGGCGGAGCCCTGCTGGGGGCGGGAACGGGCGCGGCCATTGGCGGTATTGCCGGCGGCGGAAAGGGCGCCGGGATTGGCGCGCTTGTTGGCGGCGCCGCTGGCGCGCTTGGTGGTGCGGCAACCACCCCGAGCCCGCCGCCACCGTCCTATGGTTATGGCTACGCGCCGCCGCCACCGGCGGGATATTACCCGCAGCCGGGGTACCAACCCGGCTACGGCTACTGATCCGGCGGTTCCGCCTCAAGCGGTCTATAGCAGTGCCAACCGCGCCGCCAGATCCACGTCGGCGCGGCGCTGCGCTTGCGCGGCCATGCGCACTGCGGCGTTAGCAGCCCCGAACTGCTGATAACCGTGGCGCTGGACGATTTCGAAAAAGAAGCGATCATGGAAAGCCGCAGTATATGCCTGCAAGTAATCGCCGGAATCGTCGCGATCGTACATCAGGTTGAGCTGCCTGAGCGTTGCCAGCAAGTCGTCGTTGATGTCGAGGCGGGTTAGCAGGTCGTCGTAGTAGTTGGTTGGAATCGGCAGCATCGGCGCCGCGCATTCAAGCGCGGAGGAGACAGTTGTCGCGATGTCCGCGGTCGCCAGCGCGATGTGGTGTACGCCGGCGCCGGCATAGGCCGAGATGAAACGGCCTGTCTCGGTTTCCCGGCTTTCGGAAATGTTCAGCGGAAGCCGGATGGACCGGTCGGTGCTGACCATTGCCCGGCTGCGGATCAGGCCAAACGGGTCCGGCAATTCCCAGAGCGGCTCCGGCACGAAGCCGAACACTGCCTTGTAGAAGAGCACGAAGCTGTCCATGCGACCGGTCGGCAGCGCCTGTGCGACATGGTCGATCGCCAGGAGTCCGCCCTGCGACGGTGATCCGGGATCGAGCTGGAAATCATCGGTGTAGATCGTGTGGCCGGCGGCGCCGGGTGCGATCAGGAAGATGAGCGTGCCGTCCGGGGCGCGGATGGCGGGGATCTCGCGTTCACCGGCGCCGGTGCGTTCGTGCCAAGGGGGCGACAGCAATGCGGTGGCGCGGGCGCTGGCGCGGGCGGCATCATCGACGCGGAATGCCATTGCGCAGACCGATGGTCCATGCAGGTGGAAATGCTCGGCGGCGGCGCTGTCCGGCTCGGTGTTCAGGATCAGATTGACCTGGCCCTGACGATACAGTTCGACGGATTTCGATCGATGGTGACCGGCGCGGGTGAAGCCGAGTGTGGCGAGGAAGCTGGCCAGTTCCTCTCGCGCCGGTTCATCGACCGCGAATTCGATGAATTCGAAACCATGATATGCCGCTGGTGGGGGCAGCGCTGCGGCCGGAACGGTCGGGCGCGCCTCGGCTTCGAGCAGGATCAGCGATCGCAGGCCGTCACGCGCGTTCAGCCGCGCCGGGGCGGCGCGCATCTCGTCGTTGAAGACTTCCAGTGAAAGCGGCCCGCCGTAGCCGGCATCCAGCACCGCGCACAGGAATGCGGCGACGGGAAGCTGGCCCTGGCCGGGGAAGTTGCGGTAGTGACGACTCCAGGACAGCACATCCATCGACAATGCTGGCGCATCAGCAAGCTGCACGAAGAACAGCTTTTCGGCGGGAACCTGATCCACGCTGGTCAGGTCGTCCCCCACGGCCAGCACGTGGAAACTGTCCAGGATCAGGCCGAGCGCCGGATGCGCGGCCTGCTGCACGATCTGCCAGGATTGGCGCCATCGGTTGACGTGCCTGCCCCAGGCAAGCGCCTCGTACCCGACGCGCAGGCCGCGCGCTGCGGCTCGGTCCGCGAGCGCATGCAGGTCGGCTGCGGCCCGCGCGTCGTCCGGCAGCGTGGCCGACTGTGTGTTGCTGCACACCAGCATCATGGTCGCGCCAAGCGCGGCCATCACATCGAATTTGCGCTCGGCGCGATCCAGGTTGCGCGACAGTCGGGCGGGCTCCATGCCCTCAAAATCGCGGAACGGCTGCCACAGGAAGATGCCGAGCCCGAGATCTGTGGCCTGACGCCTGATGTCCTGTGGCGTGCCATCGAAGGTGAGCAGGTCGTTGTCGAAAATCTCGACGCCGTCGAAGCCGGCGCGGGCGGCTGCTTCCAGCTTGTCGGGCAAGGCACCGCTGAGCGAGACGGTGGCTATGGAACGCGGCAGGCGGGTCGGAGCGGCGGAGGGCGCGGCGGACGGAGCGGCGGACGGAGCGGCGGACATGGACGTAACCTCGACGACTCCACCACGGAGACACGGCGACGGGGCTGGCGCACCCCAATTTTCCGTGTCTCCGCCGTGGTGAAAGCTATTTCCCGAGGGAGACCTTTTCCATGTCGAAGAACATCTGTGTCGGGTTGAGCTGGAACCCGTGGACCTCGGGCCGGACTGCCGGCACCTGCTCGACCGAGTTGACGAACAGGTCCGGTGCACCGTCCCAGATCAGCTTCTGCACCTTCTGGTAGATCGCGACGCGCTTGTCGTGATCGGTTTCGGCGAGGCCCTGGACGCACAGCTTGTCCACTTCATCGCTTTTGAAATGGGTCGTGTTGTCGACCGGGTTTCGCGAGCTCCAGAGTTCACAGACGAAATTATCGGGGTCGCCGTTGTCGCCGGTCCAGCCGCGCATGAACAGGCCGTGGTATTTGCCGCCGCGCACGGTCGCCAGGAACGCGCCCATGTCCAGCTTGCTCAGATTCGCGTCAATGCCGACCTTCTTCAGGTAACCCTGGATTGCGACTGCCAGGTCTGGCCCCGCGGGGTTGTACCCGCGCGGGCTGTTGTAGGTCAGGAAGTCGAACGAGAACGGCGTCTTCAGTCCGGCCTCGGCCAGCATCTTCTTCGCTTTTTCCGGATCGTAGTTGTAAGTCGGCTGTTGTGGCTGGAAGCTCCATTCCGAAGCCGGCAGGGGCGACACCATCGGTACCGCGAAGCCTTTGAACAGCGCCTTGTTGATCGCATCGCGGTCGATCGAGTATTCCAGCGCCTGCCGAACCTTCACGTTATCGAATGGCGGCGTGTCGGTGGGGAATCCCATGCCGCTGATTGCCAGCCCGGGCTGGGTCAGCAGCTTGATCGACTTGTCGGCCTCCAGCGCGGGCAGCACGGTGCTGCTGACATCACCCAGAATCTGGATATCGCCGCGTTTCAAAGCCAGCAGCGCGGCTTGCGGGTCGGGATATTCCTTGAACACCAGGTGATCGACCTGTGGCTTGCCGTTCCAGTATGCCGGATTGGCATCGAGCGTGATCGAATCGCGCGACTTCCATTCCTTGAAGATGAACGGACCGCTGCCGACCGGATTGTTGCGGAAATCCTTGCCATATTTCGCTGCGGCGGTCGGGCTGACGACCCCGTTCCAGACCATGG
>DATIMO010000153.1:0-3343 GCA_035475215.1 Acetobacteraceae bacterium
CGGATCGGGATTGGCCAACGCCAGGATCAGCGGCTTCTCGTTCAGCCGATCCAGCCACTCCGGCCGCAGCACCCGCGGCGCCGACAACCCAAGGAATATATCGGCCCCCGCCAGCGCGTCCTCCAGCGTCTGCGCTCCGCCAGGGCGCGCGTAACGTGCCATGTTGGGCAGCATGCCCGGCCGGTCGCGCTGCACGACACCGTGGATGTCGGTCAGAGTGACGTTCTCCGGACGCAAGCCCATCGAAACCAGCAGATCGACACAGGCCAGCGCCGCTGCTCCGGCGCCGGAGGTTACCAGCGCAACATCCTCCAGCTTCTTGCCCTGCAGCAGCAGTCCATTGCGGATCGCCGCCGCAACCGTGATCGCGGTGCCGTGCTGGTCGTCATGGAACACCGGAATGCGCATGCGGCGGCGAAGCTCCGCTTCCACGGCGAAGCATTCCGGTGCCTTGATATCCTCCAGGTTGATGGCGCCGAAGGTGGGTTCCAGCGCCGCCACCACGTCGCAGAACCGGTCCGGATCGGGCTGATCCACCTCGATATCGAATACATCGATCCCGGCGAATTTCTTGAACAGGACCGCTTTGCCTTCCATGACCGGTTTGCCAGCCAGCGCGCCGATATTGCCCAGACCCAGCACGGCAGTTCCGTTGGAGATCACCGCAACCAGATTCCCGCGCGCCGTATAATCGCGGGCGGTGTCGGGGTCCGCCTTGATGGCCTCGCACGCCGCGGCAACGCCAGGTGAGTAGGCCAGCGCCAGGTCGCGCTGCGTCGCCATGCGCTTGGTGGGCTCGACCGCCAGTTTCCCCGGCCGTGGCAGCCGGTGGTAATCGAGCGCGGCGCGGCGGAAATCGTCATCCATTGATCGCCTCGGTCATGCGAGAGTCACCGGTCATGGCACAGACGAAGCCGCCGGACTATATCCGGTGCGAATGATCATTTTAGCAGGCACGCGCGAGAAAGGCTTGAAGACCATAGCCTTGCGGTCGCATGGGTCGAGGAATCGATCCGGCGACCTGACTGGACGGAGCCGGACGAGGTGGCCCCGGATGTCATGCTGGATTTCGATTCAAATGGCCAGCTTGTCGGGATCGAAGTCCTTGCCGTGCGAGCCCGATGGCCTGAGCCGAAAGCCGGCGCCGAACCCGGGAATGTTGTGCAGCAAGCCCAGGCGTTGGTGCATCAATATGTGCAAGAGGATGTCAGCTTGTCAGACGAGCTGATCCGGGAACGCCGAGCCGAAGCGGCTCGGGAGTGAGCGTGTGGTCGTTCTGATCGAGCTTATTCGCTGATCACACCTTGCTCACCGCCTGCCTTGTGCCAATCTCCGGCCGGCCGGGGCCGTCATCGGCGGCAGCCGGATCCGCATCCTCCTCGTGCCGCGAGGCGAATGCCACCAATCCGGCCGGGCGGAAAATCATCAGCACCATCAGCATCAACCCGAACGCCAGCAGTCGGTACAACTGGAAATCCCGGAACACTTCCGGCAGCGCCACGATGATCGCCGCGCCCAGTATCACGCCCGGCAGACTGCCCACGCCACCAAGGATCACCATCGCCAGGATATTGACCGATTCCGTGAACAGGAAATTGTCGGGAAACACCGAGCGCTGCCATGACGCCAGCAGGCATCCGGCCGCTCCCGCGAACGATGCCCCGATCGCGAACGCCTGCAGCTTGGCGATCGTCGTGTTGATGCCCATGGCCTGAGCCGCCAGTTCATCCTCGCGGATCGCCTGCCAGGCCCAACCGACCCGCGAATCCCTCAGTCGGCGTGAAAGAACAACCGCCACTCCCATCAGCAGCAGGAACAGATAGTAGTATTGCGCGTTGCTGTGCAGCGCATAGCCGAACAGCGATGGTGGATCGATGCTGACGATACCGCTCGGCCCGCCGGTAATGTCGATTGGCCGATCGAGATTGATCAGCAGAATGTATGTGATCTCGCCGAACCCCAGCGTGACGATCGCCAGATAATCGCCGCGCAGCCGCAAAGTCGGTGCGCCGATCAGGATCCCCGCCACTGCTGTCGCCATCACCGCCGCCGCCAGCGCGAGCGGGAAAGGCAAGTGCAGACCAAAATGCGGGGATGCCAGGAAGGCGTAGATATACGACCCAATGCCGAAGAACGCGACGTAACCAAGATCGAGCAGGCCGGCAAAACCGACCACCACGTTCAGACCAAGCGCCAGCAGCGCGTACAGGCAGATCCGCGTGATGACCCCCATGACATACGCATTGGGCGTGAACCACGGCAGCACCAGCGCCGCTCCCGCAACCGCCCAGACACCGTGCCGGCGCCACCAGGGAGCCGCGTCCGCCACCGCAACCAGAAGCGCGCGCCTGCGCATCCCGCTAGATCTTCTTCCAATCGGGCAGCGCCTCGCCCAGCAGTCCGCCCGGGCGGAACACCAGCACCAGGATCAGCACACCGAATGCCACAGCGTCCTTGAAGGCCGGATTGATGAACGTGGTCGCCAGGCTTTCGATGACGCCGAGGATCAGCCCACCCAGCATGGCGCCGCGGATATTGCCGATGCCGCCCAGCACCGCCGCCGTGAACGCCTTCAACCCGGCCGAATAACCCATGAAGAAATCGATCTGCGTGTAATAGAATCCCACCAGCACGCCGGCGGCGCCGCCCAGCGCCGATCCGATGAAGAATGCAGTCGCCACAACGCCCCAGACATTCACGCCCATGACCGCCGCTATTTCGCGATCCTCGGCTACGGCACGGATGTTCCGGCCGAGAGTCGTGCGCTGGATGATCTGATGCAGACCCCACATCATCAGTCCGGACACGCATGCGATCACGATGACCAGCACGGACACGTTGATCCCGCCGATGCTGATCCGCCAATTTCGGGGAAACACCGCGTAGGTCATGTAAACCCGCTCGCGCGCGCCTTCCGTCAGCATCACCGCGTTCTGCAGGAAGATCGAGGCGCCGATGGCGCTGATCAGCGGCCCCAATCGCGTGGCACCGCGGCGATACAACGGGCGATATGCCAGCCGCTCCAGCGCGACGCCGATCGCGCCGGTGAACAGCATGGCAGAGACCAGCATCAGCGGCAGCACGATTGCCGGATGCAACGGTACAGCGTGGGAGGCGAGCAGCAGGCCCAGCACGGTCCAGCCGACATAGGCACCGATCATGAACACATCGCCATGGGCGAAGTTGATCATGAACAGCACACCATAGACGATCGTGTAGCCGATCGCGATCAATCCGTAGATCGTGCCCAACGTGATGCCGAACACGAGCTGTTGCGGCAGGATATGCAGAATGTCGGTAAAGCTCAGCACAGGTGCTTCCTATTCGTCGCCGAGATAGGCAC
>DATIMO010000154.1:0-5345 GCA_035475215.1 Acetobacteraceae bacterium
CCGGATTGCTGGAGCGACGGTAGCGCCTGCACCGCGCTGGTGCTGGGCGCAGATCTGGTTTCGGTAGCCGGACGGCCGACCAAGCCGTTTCAGGGCTGGCGGTATCTTGCGGCGGACGCGGCGCCGCCGGACCTGGTCGAGGGGCCGGCTGCGGCGGGCGAATCAGACCTGCCACCGCGGCTGCGACGGGAACTGCGGGAACTGTGTCTTTTGTGATCGTGGTTCGAGAGATCACATTATTGCCACAAAAGACTCTTGCCTGAATCTGGAAACAAACGGCATAAGCGGTGCGGAGACTCGGAAACGATCGTAAGCCGCGTCTCGATTCCCACCTGCAACGCCTGTCCTTCTGGAGTCTGCCAGTGATCACTCTCCGCACGCTTGCTCTTGCCGCGGTTGTCCTTGCCATGCCCCTTGGTGCGATGGCGGCATCCACGGACACCACCCCGGCGCCGGCGGCGCCTGCAACGAGCGCCGCACCTTCCGGCAGCGCCACTGCCACAACGTCGACACACCACAAGAAGACGACGCACCACGTTTCGCACAAGTCGCACAAGACCAAGCCGGCTCCGGCCACCAACACCCAGAGCTGATCCGCGATTTTCCACCGTCATGGCCGGCGAGGGACGGCCATGACAGGACGCAATCCGTCATGCCCGGGCTTGTCCCGGGCATCCACGCCTTCGAGCCGAGAAGAAACGACGTGGGTGGTCGGCCTTCCGGCCATGACGGTAACTCTCGCTCGTCATGCCCGCGAAGGCGGGCATCCACGGGAATCGCCGGCATTACCTGGAGATTTCTGGATTCCTGCTGTCGGGGGAATGAAGGTGGTGGGTCAAGCTGCCGCCGCGTTACCGACCAAAGCAGATGTTACAATATCCCAAGCGGCTGTTTCCGCGCCGGCGGCGGATGCCGGGAATCGATTTCGGCACGGTCCGCATCCGTCAGCGTGATCGCGCCGGCGGCCGCGTTTTCCCGAACATGAGTCGTGTTGCTCGCCTTGGGAATCGATATCACGTTGCCGCTCCGTAAGCTCCAGGCGATGGCAACCTGGGCCGGCGTTGCATTGTGCCGCCGAGCCACCGCGACGAGCGCCGGGGAACGCAGCAACCCGCCGCCCTGACCCACCGGGGAATACGCCATCACCGGCATTCCCGCCTTGGCGCACCACGGCAACAGATCGAACTCGATCCCGCGTTGCTCCGGATTGTACAGCACCTGATCGGTCGCGCACGTCCCACCGTGCGGCAGACCCGACAGGGCCTGCATTTCGTCGGCAGCGAAATTCGATACGCCCCAGCGGCCGATCTTGCCGGCCGTGCGCAGTTTCTCGAAGGCTTCAACCGTCTCTGTCAGTGGATGGCTGCCGAGCCAGTGCAGCAGATAGAGATCGATCCGATCCGTCGCCAGCCGCTTGAGGCTGCGTTCACAGGCGGCAGGAATGCCGCTACGCGATGCGTTATGCGGATATACCTTGCTGACCAGAAAAACCTTGTCGCGCTGGCCGGCGATTGCCTTTGCAACAATCTCTTCCGCGCCGCCGTCGCCATACATCTCGGCTGTGTCTATCAGCGTCATTCCTAGCTCGATCCCGAGCTTCAGCGCCGCTGTTTCGGCTGCCGCCGCACGGCTGCCTTCACCCATGTGCCAGGTGCCCTGGCCAAGCGCCGGGACTTCCGTGCCATCAGAAAAACGTATCACCTGCGTCATTCGGCTGCCGCCTCTGCCCGTTGCAGCAAGCGAAGGAAATTGCCGCCCCACAGCAACGCCAGTTCGGCAGGTCCGTACCCGCGGCGCATGAGCTCCGCAGTAATATTGGGTGCCTCCGACGCGTCGTTCCAGCCGGAAAAACCACCTCCGCCATCGAAGTCAGACGAGATGCCGACATGTTCGACCCCGATCCGCTGGACGGCGAAGTCGATATGATTGGCGAAGTCGGCGACTGTCGTCTGGTCCGGCTTGGCATTTGGCTTCAGGAACGCCGAGACGGCGGTGATCTGCACCACGCCCCGCACGTCACGCAATGCATCGAGCTGTGCATTGTCCAGGTTGCGCGGATGGTCGCACAGCGCACGGATGCAGGAATGCGTCGAAACAATCGGCGTGCGAGAGCAATCAGCAGCCTGCAGCATGGCCTGACGTGAGGCGTGGGCGACATCGACCAGCATGCCGAGCCGGTTCAGTTCGGCAATTGCCGCACGTCCCAGCGCGCTCAGTCCGCCATGTTCGTTCGCGCCGTCGCCCAGATCCGCGCGTGGATTGGCCGAGTCCGCAAGCGCGTTGTGTCCGTTATGAGTCAGTGTCAGGTAACGGGCGCCGAGCGCGCGCAGGGGCGCCAGCCGTGACACGTCGCCACCGATCGCGAAGCCGTTCTCGACCGCGGGGATGATGGCCAGCACTGCATTGCGCTTTGCCGCTTCGATGTCGGCGACCGAGATGGTCAGACGAGCGCTGATGTCGCCCTGGCTGCGTCCCATTGCGCGGATGGTCTGCAGCATCGCGACGGCACGATCGAACGCAGCCTGTTCGTTTTCCAGCGTGCGGGCGGCCTGCGGCACATACGCCACGAAGCATCCTGCCGACATCCCACCGCGCTGCATCTTCGGCAGATCGACCTTGCGGGTGCTGTCCGTGAACGGATCCGGACCGGACGGCCAGGGAATGTCGATATGCGTGTCGATCGTCAGCAGGGAATTGTGCACGGAAACCGGGTCGGCGGAGATGGCGTCGTTCATGCCCTGACGGTTCGCCGAACCGGGCTGCCGCGTCAAGGCCCAGTCGTTGGCGTGCGTGGTTACCTTATCCTGATCCGGCTTGCGGCGGTGGAGTTCAGCGCCCCTATGCGGAGATAGCCAAGACCTGCCAAGGCGACCCAGAAGGCAAGCGCGGTTTCACCGATATCAACGATCACGAACCCCCAGTTTTCGGCATATTCGCCGCTGAGCAAGGTGGCCGCCAACCCGATGACCACGACGAGCAACGCCTGCCACACCCGGGAAATCCGGCGCGACTGCAACGAATACGCGATCCCGAGCAACAACCCGGCACCGATCGGAAACAGCTCGTTCATGTGATGCTCCTTTGGCTAAGTCGTTTCACTTCCAGCAGCACCGCGCGCCGCAACGGCTCGGGCATTGTCCGCGGCGATGGACGCGATCGTTCTCCATGCGGCGATTTCCAGCGCGCGGCCCGCTCGACTGCCGATGGCCCGCGCCGACACGAGGGAACTCAACGCGCGCAACAGGTCCACGCCGGGATCCCACGGCGGTATTCGGATGACATGACCGCCGACGAACGCCAGCCCGCCACCGTCCTGGATTATTCCGGCTATGATCTCCGCGACGATTTCGGGCGGAACAAAGCCGGGCGTCACGTTGACTTCGACCCAGGCCGAGAACAGTTCCTGCAGGCCGGTTCGGGTGTCGGTCCAGACCAGCTCGAAGAAGCCGGGCCCGGCCGAGATGCCGAAATAGTCGCCGATGAAAGCGACCGATGTCGTGTTGTGGACGGTGGGCGGATTGACGGTCGGGTCCCACGGATGATCGGTGACTGTCGTGGGGAATTCGGCCTGGGTTGCGCCTGGCCAAAGCGGCGCCAGACGCACGTGAATCGCCGGAGGCGAAAGAGTAGGGTCGTATTGATAGAAGGCGCACCCGAATGCACCATTTTCGGTTGCCGCAATCTGCGGATGGAAATGCTGCAGCGTGTCCTTGGGAAATGACGGCACCAAGGGGATCGCCTGGCTGCCCACCGGCCAGGTATCTCCGTTGTCGTCGGAGATCGACATGTAGATGCGTGACACGCCTTCCCGCATGTCCGGCCATGCGACAATGATACGCTCGTCCTGACTGACTGCAAGTGTTGCCATCGTCATCAGTCGGAAGCTGGCGCCCGGCAGAACCGGCCATCCTTCCTTGTTGGGAAGTCCGGCGAAGAGCGTCACCACATTGCTGGCTATGGTCCGGTACGGCTCGAAACTGTCGCCGCCGTTCTTCGAGCGTGTGTAGGTGATGGTGTTCTGATTTGGCAGTTGCCAGGCTATATGGATGGTTCCGTCCGGCCCCACCGCCATTGCCGGCGCATAGCACAGGGCGGGCGGATTGACGTCGCTTCCGGGCGGCAGCGCATCGACGCCAGTCCAGGTTTGCGCCTTGTCCTTGGATCGCGCGAAGCGGAACGGAGTGTCAGCACCCCAGGCCGCGTAAACCATGCCGAGATGCGGACTGCCTGTCACGTCGTCAACTGCGATCCAGCCCTTGTCGTCACCGTTGTCGTTGTGCAGGACCGCCATCGATGCCCAGGTCGCGCCGCCGTTCAAGGACCGGTAGGCGACCATGGCGATGGTTATCAGACCGGGCGGATTGGCGACGGGCTCGCCCCACAAGTAGGCCGTGCCGTCGGCCGCGAAGGCAACGTCCGGATCGACCAGCCAGGTGAATTCCGGATGTCCGGGCGTCGGCGGCAGCGGCACCTCGGTCCAGGTATTGCCACCATCATTGGTGAACGAGACACCAATCGTGGACATGTATTTTGCGCGATCGTAGAACTTTTTCGACGCGCAGATCATGTTCGACGGGTTCTTCGGATTGATCGCAACGGCCGACTCGCTGCGCGCTTCATTGGCCTGGCTGCTGGTGACGCGGCGGTTGGGGCCGGCTGTTATGGAATAGCGCGTGCGAAACAGATCGAGATCGGGAGGTGGCATGGAATGCTTCCTCTGTTTGCTGACATTCAGAAGCCGACGCGATCACCGCCCTTCAGTTTGAGTGTGGCGCGCGCCTCGTTCGGGGTCGCGATCTCCAGACTGAGATCCTCCAGGATGCGCCGGATCTTTGCCACCTGCTGGGCATTCGATGTGGCAAGCTGGCCGCGACCGATATACAGGCTGTCCTCCAGCCCGACACGCACATTGCCGCCCAGGATGCCCGCCATCGTCGTGAACGCCATTTGGTGCCGACCGGCGGCGAGCACCGACCACACATAGGCATCGCCGAACAGCCGATCGGCGGTTTCCTTCATGAACAGCAGATTGCGCGGCTCCGCCCCGATGCCGCCCAGAATGCCGAAGATCGTCTGCACGAACAGCGGCGGCTCGACGATCTTGCGCTCCAGGCAGTAGGCCAGGTTGTACAGATGCCCGACATCGTAACACTCGAACTCAAAGCGCGTGCCGTGCGCGCGGCCGAGCCGTTCAACGATGCCTTCGATATCACGGAAGGTGTTGCGAAAGATATGATCGTCGGTACGGGCGAGATACGGCTGCTCCCAGTCGTGCTTCCACGTTTTCACACGATCACCGGCACGAGATATGTTAAAATTCATGCTGCCCATGTTGAGGCTGCACA
>DATIMO010000155.1:0-2223 GCA_035475215.1 Acetobacteraceae bacterium
CGGCACCGTCACCGTAGTCACCACCTCCACGGGGTCGCCGTTCAAAAGCGTCGGAGCGTACACCCACCGCATCACCGCCTCCTCCGCAGCCGCCGCCAGCAACGGATGACCGTCGACCACGCTCGTACTACTCACCCTGCCTTCTTTCGAAATCACGACCCCCAACTCGACGTTCCCCTCGATCCCCGCATCGCGCGCCGCCTGCGGATACACCGGGTCCACCGATGACGTCAACTTCGCGCGCTGCACATTGCCGCCGACGCGGATCCGCTGCGGCACCGCCGGCTTCGGTTCCGCATTCGCGCTCTGCGCCTGCATCGAAGGCATCGGACCATCGCTGCCATCCAGTCGGTACGGCACGATCACGTTCGTACGAACCACAATCGGTACGCCGTTCTGCATCACCGGCGCAAACACCCATTGCTTCACCGTGGCAATGGCCGATTCGACCAGCCGCGGATGCCCCGTAATCACGCGCGCGTCCGTAACATGGCCATCCCTGCCGATGACGATCGCCATTCGCATGTCAGCCGAAAGCCGAATCGCCCGCACTTCCGGCGGATATTCCGGCATCACCTTGCGCAAGATGGGCGGCGTATCGACTGTGGGAATGGCAACCGCCTGCGCAACCGCAGGCGCCGCCGGAGGAATCAGCACGGCCGCTCGCATCCCGTAGCTCTGTGCCCGCGTCGTCAATCGTTGCCCGAACGCCACCAGGTCGCCCAGCGCCGGATGCGCGCCCAAATCCGCGCCACTCGGCCCGCGGCCGATCATCGTCAGGATGCTCCCCACCTGCGACAGCAGCGAGCCGTCCGTCGACGTTTCCAACTCGCTCTTGGCCTTGGCCGCGAACGCCGGGTTGGCCGGACCGGCCGGCATTGCCCCATCGCCCGCGCTTGCGATGAGCGCGTTCCCGTACAGCCGCGCCAACTGCTGCGTGTACGCAGCCGTCCGCGGATCCAGCGACCGCGCCGACATCAGCAGCCGCTCGGCTTCATCCGGATCCGCATCCATCCGTCCGAAGAACCGCGCCGCGTTCGCCAGCACCGGCGCGTCGCCCGTATGCAGCGAGACTTGCGTGCGCCACAGCGACGCCGCGTTCCGGTAGTCCTGTGCGTCGTTCAACGCCGGCGTGGCCGGCGAAATTCCCACCGAGTTCAGCCCGGTCAGGTCCGACTCTGGGTGATTCTCGATCATCCAGAAAATGTGATTCAACCGCGGCTGCTTGATGGAATACAGATAGTAGCCGCGAATCAATCTGCCGCGCGCCTCCAGATCGGTGGGATGCGCCGCGACATAGGACTCCATGGCCGCGAAGTCCGGCCGTTCCGCTCCCGCCGATTGCGACACCGCCACCTGCTGCGCCATCACCGGCGCCAGTTGCACCGCCGTCGCGACATAAATCACCGGCAAACTGCACGCCACCAGCGCCGCCCAGCGCAGCCGTGACAATCCGCGCGGAATCTGCCGCGTTTCATCCAGAATCCGTTCGATCCGCATACGCACCTCCGAAGCTTTCGCCATCGCCATCGCTTCCCACACCAGCCGACCTTCTCCGCTTTTTACCGCCGCGGCCATATCCAGCAGCGCCTGCGCATAACTTTCCCGCTGCCCCATCTCCAGCAGTGCGGCGTCGTCGCACGCCTGCTCCGCCAGCGCCGCCAACTGCCGCTCCAGCCACCAGGCCGCCGGATGGAACCAGAACACGCAGCGATTCACGCCCGCCAGCAGCGCGATCGCCCAATCGCCGCGCGCCACGTGAGTCCGCTCGTGCACCATCACCGCCTGCAATTTCGCCGCGTCCCACGCGCGCCACCCGCACGGCAGCAGAATCCGCGGACGCAGCCAGCCCACCGTGAGCGGCACCGTGATCCAACTCGCTTCATAGAGATTGCCGGCACCCGGAATCGCGCGGCTCGCTCGCACCAGCCGGCTCGTCAGCATGTATCCGATCGACAGCCGCAGCAGAAACACCGCCAGCCCCGTGAAGTAGATCCAGAGCGCCACTTGCTGCCACGTGATCGCAGATTCCGTCTGCCGCAAGCCGCCCGCATCTTTCGCCGGGACACTGTCCGATACAGCCGCCGGTTCCACCGCCGCCGCCATATCCAGCAGAGCCTGCGCATAACTTTCCCGCTGCCCCATCTCCAGCAGTGCGGCGTCGTCGCACGCCTGCTCCGCCAGCGCCGCCAACTGCCGCTCCAGCCACCAGGCCGCCGGATG
>DATIMO010000156.1:0-2471 GCA_035475215.1 Acetobacteraceae bacterium
AAACAGCCCCGGATCGATCGAGGCGGGCAGCCCGCCCAGCGCATTGCGCGCCCAGGCCGGATATTCGTAACCATCGTCGGGCGTCCGCAAAGTCGGTCGCATGGTGAACAGCCGCACCGTCGGCGCGTGCCACGTGTAGTCCACATAGTCATCGGCGCCGATGTGGAACTGACCCGGCGGCAGGCTGGATCGCTGCCGAGATTCAAGCTCTTCCGGCGGGGTCAGCCGCTCGTTGTCGTCGATGAACGGATTGTCCATCGGTGCGATGCCCAGGTTCTGCTGGATCTGCCGGGCGAACGCCTTGGCTTCGTCGCCATATTGTGGCGCGCCGGCGCGTTGCAGGTTGCGCCAGGTGATTTCGGTCATCTTGGTGTTCGGCAGTCCGACCCGCGTTTTCGTGACCCAGCGCAGCGACGCCTGACAGCCGCACATCGCGGCCACCTGGCGCGCATTGTTGCGCAGCACCTGTTCGATCTGCGCCTGGATTGCCAGCGACGGTGACCGCCAGGAATACTGGATCTGGCTGAAGCGCGGCGGCAAATTGTCGGACGTCGCATCGCCGCCGACCAGGATGAACTCGTTCAGCGTCCAGGCGCCGGCGTGCGGATACATCGCCTCCTTGGTGTATTTCGTCGTCGTGTACATCAGGCACAACGCGTCGATCGCGCCGGGGCATCGAGCAGCAGCGTGGGATGATGTGCGGATCGGCAGCAGGGATTTGTCGATCCAGGTCTCCGGTGCCAGCGTTTCGAACGTGATCACCGCGCTCCAATACGCACCCGATTGAGTTTCCGCGACCACCGTGTTGCTGGTGTGCGGGTGATACGAAATGAATGCGTCGCAGCCGTCGAAATATCCCTTTGCCGCGTGCACCGGCTTCGATCCGCAGACCTTCTCCGCCGGTTCACCGAAGAATTTCAGCGTTCCCTTGATGCCGTTCGCCTGCATCACGGCCTTGGTTGCCAACATGCCGCAAAGCGCCGTGGTGCCGAGCTGGGAATGGGGGTCCGTGTGACCGGCGGCCCAAGGATGCAGCCCCTCGCGCGGCGCGCGATGCGGCGCGATCTGCTGCGAATTGCCGGGCACCGCGTCATATTCTGCATAGCCGCCCAGCACCGGCGTGCCGCTGCCCCACCGGGCGGCAAACGCCGTTGGCATGCCGCCTGACCCCTCCTCCACCTGCCAGCCATCGGCGCGCAGCAGATCGACATAGGCCTTGGCCGACTTGTATTCCCGCCAGGCCGGCTCCGCATGATGCCAGATCTGCAGGCTGAAGTCGGAGAACCGCTTGCGGTTGCTCTCGATCCACGCCATCGCCTGAGCTTGGTTTTTCGCCACGTCCATTCTGCTTTCCCCCTCTGTTCGCCCATAGCGTTATTGCGCCGTGTAGCCGCCGTCCACAATCAGATTGGCGCCGGTCATGAACGACGATTGATCGCTGGCCAGAAACAGCGCGGCAGAGGCTATTTCCTCGGGCCGGCCGAGGCGACCCAGCGGATACAAATGCCGCAGCGATGCTTCGGCCTGTTCTGCTGTACCGAAACGACTGAGCAGCCGCTCGGTCGGCACCGCACCTGGTGACAGCGCGTTTACGCGTATGTTGTCGGCGGCATGGTCAAGCGCCAGCACGCGCGTGAGATGGATCAGCGCCGCTTTGGTCGCGCCATACGCGCTACGGCCGCGGCTGCCGGCAACCCCGATCTCGACGCGATATTCACGACCGCGCCGCCGCCGGATGCTTTCAGGTGCGGGATCGCTGCTTTAGCCACCAGGAACGCGCTGGTCAGGTTGACCCGGAGCGCATTGTCCCATTCGTCTGCTGCCAGTTCCACAACGGTTGCGGTGGGCGTCATGGCCGCCGCGCCGTTGACCAGCACGTGCAGCGCGCCGAAACGGCCGACCGCCGTTTCGATCGCCGCTTCCACCTGAGCTTGGTCGCCGACATCGGCGATCAGCGACAGCGCCCGGTCGTGGCGCAAAAGCGCCGCCGGCAGTGGACGCAGATCAATGCTGGCAACTTTCGCGCCTTCGTCCAGGAAACGCGCAATGATCGCCCGGCCAATCCCGCCGGACCCGCCTGTCACCACCACAATCCTGTCTGGGAGACAGAGGCGCATCGCCATGCTCGCCAATGATCAAGCAATGCTAGAACGAGTTCTGCGCAAGTGGAGGCGCGGCCATCCGTCTGTCCACCCCGAGGAAGGGACTTGAAGCCGCGCTGGCCGCGGGCAAAATTTAAGGTTGGATCGTGTGCCGCGTGCACCCGTAACCAAGCGGATTTCTGGGACCGGGAGGTTTGGTATGAAGTGTGTAGAGCAGTGTCGGTTCGCCGCTGTTGATGCAGGTCCGTGAGTTCGTCGGTCTATGCATTTCGGCCAGTTGTGCGACAGGACCTCCCGCGCCTGCGGATTTGGTTACGCACGCCCGACGCAACGCTCTGGTGGGGGGATCCCGAGGAACAGTTTGCATTG
>DATIMO010000157.1:0-3223 GCA_035475215.1 Acetobacteraceae bacterium
CGTCGGCATAGCCGGGGGATTGCCGGTCGGAAGGAGGCGGCGATGCGCACCCAGATAGGGATCGTCGGGGCTGGTCCGGCCGGTTTGCTGCTGTCGCATCTTCTGCACCTGCACGGCATCGACTCAGTGGTGCTGGAAGCACGCTCGCGGGAATACGTGGAAAATCGCATCCGGGCCGGCGTGCTGGAACACACCACAGAGTATCTGTTGGCGCAGGCCGGCGTAAGTGAGCGGATGAGTCATGACGGCATTGCGCACCATGGCATCAACTTGCGCTTCAACCGACGCGATCACCGCATCGACTTCCGGGCGCTCACTGATCGGCACGTAATGGTCTACAGTCAGCATCTGGTCGTGCAGGACCTGATCGCGAAACGGCTTGGCGCCGGAGGACAGATCAGTTTCGAGGCGGAGGACGTAGCCGTCCACGATGTCGCGACCGCCCGGCCGCGCATCACCTGGCGACAATGCGGGCGGGAGCAGTCGCTGGAATGCGATTTCATCGCCGGCTGCGACGGATTTCATGGCATCTGCCGGCCGTCGCTGCCGGACGGCGCTCTGACCGTGTTCGAGAGGGATTATCCGTTCGGCTGGCTCGGCATCCTGGCCGAAGCGGCGCCGTCTTCCGACGAGCTTGTCTATGTCAACCACGACCGTGGCTTTGCGCTCCTATCGTTGCGATCGCCCACGGTCAGTCGGCTGTACCTGCAATGCGCGCCGGATGAGGATCTCCAAGCGTGGTCGGACGACCGGATCTGGGCGGAGTTGCGTGCACGCACGTCACGGGACGGATTCACATTGAACGAAGGCCGGGTCCTGCAAAAAGGCGTCACCCAGATGCGCAGCTTCGTGGTCGAGCCTATGCAGTTCGGTCGGCTGTTCCTGCTGGGCGATGCCGCGCATATCGTGCCGCCGACCGGGGCGAAGGGGCTGAATCTGGCCGCCGCAGACGTGGCGTTCCTGGCGCGCGCATTGCACGCATTTTTCGCGGACCACCGCACCGATATGCTGGACGGGTACTCTGCTACGTGCCTGTCGCGCGTGTGGAAAGTGCAGCGGTTTTCCGCGTGGATGACCTCGATGCTGCACCGGTTCGAGCAGCACGGCGGGTTCGACCGACGCGTGCAGCTTGCTGAACTGGACTATGTGACGGGGTCGGTTGCAGCCTCGACCGCACTGGCAGAAAATTATGTCGGGCTGCCGCTGTGAGCGATACGGGACGGATCAAGGCAGGGGGAAAGCGAAGCGCATCCGGCTATCACCATGGCGGAATGCGCTTCGCTGTTCCGCGCTACATCGGCGACAGCTGCTTCAACGCGACTGCTGCCCGGCCGAATAGCCCTCCTGATAGGACTTGGCCTCCGCGTTCTTCCAACCGTTTACAAGCAACCCACCAGCCAGTCCCGCAGCTGCACCAATCCCCGCACCTACTGCGGCATTGCCGGCCATCGCGCCGATCACCGCACCGCCGGCGGTGCCGATTGCCGTGCCGCTCAGCGCCCGCTGCTCGCCGGGCGACATGTTGGCGCAGCCGGTCAGAAGCAGTGCCGTGACGGTCAACGCAGCGATTGGTTTCATCATGTCCGATGTCCTACTGTTTCTTCGCCTTTGGCAGCGCGGTCGGGCGCGAACATGGATATTGCTGAATCAGGAAGTGCAACACGCCAACGACCGGAGGGTCGGCCATCCGGGCGGGATCGGCTTGTGCCCACGCGACGAACTGCGCCAGTGCCTGATTATGGGTGGGCCGCGGCGAAGGCAGACAAAATGGCTGTCGATCCTTCCGGGTGACGGCCTCATAGCCGAGCGCGACCTCCACCACGCCTTCCGCAAAGCCCTGGCAGAAATTCACCGCTGCGGTCATCAGCGGATCATCCTTCTGCGCACTGCACAGCGCGATCAGGTCGCCTGTCGTTTTCGGCGGAAACTGATCCGGCGTGACTGCCGCAATTACCGGCGAATATGCAAGAAACACCGCAAAAGCCGTCGCGCCGAGCATGGCCAACGCAGGTCGCATGACGACTCCCCGTGTGATCATTGGCAACGTAGATCAACCTGGATCGCTCCACAAGCTGTCCTCAAACCGCGCCCCCCAGAACCCCGGGTCGAGGCAAACGCGTACGGGTTGAGTGCCAGCTGTTCCAGCGGCAGGCACATGCGCGCGGCATCAGTATCGCCATCGAGGGACGCAGAGATGATCAGACACGATATGCGTCGCTGGCGGCCACAGTGCCCGCCGCTACCGGAAGTATCGGGGCCCTCGAAACAGTGTGGCTGAGGCTGTGAGCGACACCCCAACCGGACGCCGCTTCCGACCAGTCTCGCTGGATGCACTGAACTTCCTGCTTGCCGACGTGCGCGGCGCGCTCGGGCCTTACCTGAACGTCTTCCTGGTAACAGAGCGGCACTGGAGCCAAACCGAGGTCGGCCTGATGACCACGATCGGCGGCCTGCTTGGCCTTGCCGTCCAGACGCCGGTCGGCGCGGCGATCGACGCAACACGTGCCAAGCGCGGCGCCGTCGTGCTGGCGCTGGTGGTCCTCGCACTTGGCTCGGTCGCGATCTTCCTGCTGCCCTCCTTCTGGCCGGTTACGATCGCAAACAGCCTGATCGCGATTGTTGGCGACGTGTTCGGTCCTGCCGTCGCGGCGCTCACTCTCGGCCTATACACCCGTAACCTCCTGGCGCGGCGGATAGCCCGCAATTCCGCGTTCGACCATGCTGGCAATGTCGCCATCGCGGTGGCCGCTGGCGCGGTCGGATATCTTTTCTCACAGCGCGCCGTGTTCCTGCTGGTTCCGGTCTTCGCGGTGCTGTCGATGCTGGCGGTTCTGTGCATCCCAGCGGCTGCTATCGACCACAGGCGCGCGAGGGGATTGGACCCTCCAGCGGATCTACCCGCCGGTCGCGCCGATGCTCAGGAGCCAGCCGGCTACCGGATCCTGTTCCGGTGCCGGCCCCTGATGATCTTTTGCCTGTGCGTCATGCTGTTCCACTTCGCCAACGCGCCGTTGCTGCCGCTGGTCGGTCAGAAGCTTGCGCACGCGCATCCGCAATGGGCTGATGCCATGATGTCGTCCTGTATCGTGGCGGCACAGATGGTAATGCTACCGATCGCTGTCCTGGTGGGCCGCACTGCGGACAGTTGGGGACGCAAGCCGTTGTTCCTGGTCGGCTTTGGCATCCTGCCGATCCGTGCCGTGCTCTACACGCTATCGAACGA
>DATIMO010000158.1:0-6054 GCA_035475215.1 Acetobacteraceae bacterium
GCGGTGCAGGCGCTGCCGTCGCTCCAGCAATCCGGCGCAATCTCCAGAATGCGCTGGCGCACCAGCATGAAGCCGCCGATCACCCAATAGAGCGAGCCGCCATCGGTCAGTTCGGCGGCTCGGCGCGGAAAACTGCGGGTCCGATGCCGCAATGGCGGATCGCGCTCTGTCCGGTCCGCCTGCAGCGTGCGCAAGTGCTCAAGATCGCGAACGCCGACAGCGAGTTTGGTCAGATGCAGCATGGCAAGCGACTCGACAGCACGCCCCAGTGTGCCGAGCCTCGTCGGCCGCGACAAGGCGGCAACCCTTGCGCCGCAAGCACACGCCGCTTAACAGGCCATGAACCCCATCAGGAGATACCTTGATGACAAGCTCGTCCTGCCGCCGTTTGGCTGTGTTGGCCGGACTTTGCCTCATGTTCGGGCTTACCGGACTGGCCCAGGCTCAGGCGCCCGCCTCGGGATCGGCCACCCTGGACGCAGTGAAAAGCCGCGGACAGCTCGCCTGCGGCGTCAATGGCGATGTGCCCGGCTTCGCCCTGCCGGACAGCCAGGGCGTGATGCGCGGGCTCGATGCCGATGAATGCCGCGCGGTGGCGGCTGCTGTCCTCGGCGATGCCAACAAGGTGAAGTTCGTGCCGCTGACCACACAAAATCGCTTCACCGCATTGCAGTCCGGTGGCATCGATGTGCTGATCCGTGAAACCACCTGGACCCTCGGTCGCGAGGCCAGCCTCGGGCTGTTGTTCACCGGCATCGATTTCTACGACGGTACCGGGTTCCTGGTGAAGAAGGCCGCCGGCGTCACGTCGGCCAAGCAGCTCGACGGCGCCACGATCTGCGTGCAGCCCGGCACCAGCACGGAACTGGCGATTGCTGACTATTTCCGCGCCAATAACATGAAATTCACGCCGATCGAAATTGCCGATCTGCAGCAGATTCAGCAGGCCTTCCTGTCCGGGCGCTGTGATGTCTATTCCACCGACAGTTCCGCACTGGCGACATTCCGCTACACGCGTGGCGCGCAGGCGAATGATTTCGTGCTGCTGCCGGAACTGATCAGCAAGGAACCGCTCGGCCCGTCGGTGCGCAAGGGCGACGACAAGTGGTTCGACATTGTCCGCTGGGTCGGCTTCGCCCTGCTGGACGCCGAGGACCATGGCGTCAACAGCAAGAACGTGGACGAGATGACCAAGTCGGATGTTCCCGATATCCGTCGCCTGCTCGGGGTCGATGGCGATCTCGGCAAGCAGCTCGGCCTCGACAACAAGTGGGCGTACAACGCGATCAAACAGGTGGGGAATTTCGGCGAGATCTGGGACCGCACCATGTCGCAGATGGGTATTCCCCGCGGGTTGAATAAGCTGTGGAAGGACGGCGGACTGATGTATTCTCCCCCGCTGCGCTGAAGCGGGGTAGGGTGCACCGGCCGTTGCCGGTGCCACCCTGTATCTTCAGTTGTCCGGATTGCCGCGACCGGCCCCGATCGCGGCGCTTACGCGTAACCCGCTCAGGCGTGACCAGTTGATGGCGGATACCGTTGCGGATCCCAGGCTGACGAACGCCCGCCATGCGCCGCGACGGCCGCTGCGCCTCGGCTGGTCGGATCCGCGCGTCCGCAACCTGTTCTGGCAGGTCGTCATCATCGGACTTGTGGTCGCGGTGTTGTGGTTCCTGATCCACAACACGAATCGCAATCTGGCGGCGCGTCATATCGCCACCGGATTCGGTTTTCTGTTCCAGCCGGCCTCGATCCCGATCGGGGAGACGCCGATCGCATACACCGCGTCCGTGTCCACATATGGCCGGGCGATCCTGATCGGCATCCTCAATACGCTGAAGGTCTCCGTCATCGGCATCGTGCTGGCCACAATACTCGGCACCGCGGTGGGCATCGGGCGGCTGTCGCCGAACTGGCTGCTGGCTCGTATCACCGCCGTCTACGTCGAGTTCGTCCGCGATATCCCGCTGCTGCTGCAACTGTTCTTCTGGTACGGCCTGCTGCAGGCGCTGCCGGCACCGCGTCAGGCATTCCACCCGCTGACCGGCGTGTTCCTGTCGAACCGAGGCATCAAGCTGCCGGCGCTCAACTGGGTGGGGGCGCACGATCTGGTGCTGCTGGCTTTCGTTGTCGGACTGCTGTGCACCTGGGCGTGGTCTCGTTTCGCCGATCGCCGCCAGGCGGCAACCGGGCAACGGCCACGCACCTGGCCCGTCGCCGTGCTTCTGCTGATCGTGCTGCCGGTCGGGGTGTGGGCCGCACTCGGGGCACCATTCCATCTCGATCTGCCGGCCCTGCGTGGCTTCAACTTCCAGGGCGGGCTGACCGTTACTCCTGAATATGCCGCATTGCTGATCGGGCTGGTGGTCTATACCGCCACCTACATCGCCGAGATCGTCCGCTCCGGGATTCTTGCCGTTCCGCAAGGGCAATGGGAAGCCGGGGGGGCGCTCGGCCTGTCACGTGGGGTGGTGCTGCGACGCATCGTGCTGCCGCAAGCCTTGCGGGTGATCATCCCGCCGTTGGCGAGCCAATATCTGAACCTCATTAAGAACAGCTCGCTCGCCGTCGCGATCGGCTTCCAGGATATCGTTTCGATTGCCAACACCACACTGACCCAGACCGGCCAGGCTATCGAGGGCATCGCCATCATCATGGCGGTCTATCTCTGCTTCAGCCTGTCGATCAGCGCGTTCATGAACTGGTACAATGCGCGTATTGCGCTGCGGACCCGCTGAGCCATGCAAGCGGTACTCTGGGCACGAGCCAACCTGTTCCGCTCCTGGTGGTCCACCGCGGTCACGCTGGTCCTGATTTACCTGATCGTGCGCGGCGCCTGGAGCTTCATCGACTGGGCTTTCATCAACGCCGTCTGGAGCGTGCCGCAGGGACCGAATGGGCCCAATACCGCTGTCTGCCACGCGGCCCAGGGGATCGGCGCCTGCTGGGCGGTGGTGAAGGAGAAATACCGTTTCATCCTGTTCGCCTTCTACCCCTATGCCGAGCAATGGCGTCCGGCAACCTGCATCGTGCTGCTGATCCTGCTGTACATTGTTTCGGCAAGGCGCCAGTTCTGGCGCAAGGAACTCGCACTGCTGTGGATCATGACCCTGGTGGTGATCGGCATCCTGATGTGGGGCGGCGCGTTCGGCCTGACCTACGTGCCGCAATACCAGTGGGGCGGGCTGCCGCTGACCTTGATCCTGGCCACGATCGGACTCGCCGCGGCGTTCCCGCTGTCGATCCTGGTGGCGCTCGGCCGTCGCTCCACCGGCCTGCCCGCAGTCCGGCTGCTATGCGTTGTCTATGTGGAGCTGATCCGAGGCGTGCCCCTGATCAGCCTGCTGTTCATGGCCACCACCATGTTTCCGTTGTTCATGCCGAACGGCGCCGACATCGACAAGGTGCTGTCGGCCCAGGTGGCGATCATCCTGTTCGCCGCAGCCTATCTGGCCGAGGTGGTTCGCGCCGGACTGCAATCCCTGCCACGCGGCCAGAATGAGGCCGCCGACGCGCTGGGCCTGAGCTACTGGCGCAAGACCGGGCTGATCATCCTGCCGCAGGCACTACGGCTGGTCATCCCGCCGCTGGTCAACACCTTTATCGGTTTCTTCAAGGACACCTCGCTGGTGCTGATCGTCGGCATCTTCGACCTGCTGAAAGCCGGCACCACCGCAGTGGCCGACCCGCCGTGGCAGGGCTTCGGCAACGAAATCTACGTGCTGCTGGCGGTGATCTACTTCGCCTTCTGCTACGCCATGTCGCGCTACAGTCGCGGCCTGGAGCGGGACCTTGACCGCGCGCGTCGGCGCTGAGAGGAATTGCCAACATGAGCACCAGCCTGACCGACCCGGCGCCAGCCTCTGTTGCGGAGAAGGGTCCACCTATCATTATCCTCGACAAGGTCAACAAATGGTTCGGCCAGTTGCACGTCTTGCGCGACGTGTCGATGACGGTCGCCGAAAAAGAGCGAGTCGTGGTCTGCGGCCCGTCAGGGTCCGGCAAATCGACCATGATCCGCTGCATCAACCGGCTGGAGAGCCACCAGGAAGGTCGGATCGAGGTTGATGGCACCGAGCTGACCGACGACACCCGCGCGCTGGATCAGATCCGTCGCGAGGTCGGGATGGTGTTCCAGTCCTTCAACCTGTTCCCGCATCTGACGGTGCTGGAGAACTGCACCCTGGCGCCGATCTGGGTGCGCAAGACGCCCAAAGCCGAGGCGGAAGAGCTCGGCATGAGCTTTCTTCGCCGTGTGCGCATCCCGGAGCAGGCGAAGAAATACCCCGGCCAGCTTTCCGGTGGTCAGCAGCAGCGTGTGGCGATCGCCCGTGCGCTCTGCATGCGGCCCAAGATCATGCTGTTCGATGAGCCCACTTCCGCGCTCGACCCCGAGATGATCAAGGAAGTGCTGGATGTGATGATCGAACTGGCGGAATCCGGCATGACCATGGTCTGCGTGACGCACGAGATGGGCTTCGCCCGTCGGGTTGCGGACCGGGTCGTGTTCATGGATCGCGGCGAGATCGTCGAAAGCGGCACGCCGGCGGCGATGTTCGAAACTCCCCAAACCGACCGGCTGAAACTGTTCCTGTCGCAGATCCTGCGCGGGCATTAGAGCGTGATCGCTTGAGGCGGGGACCGTCAGAAAGCGTGAATCACGCTCTCAGACGGAGCAAGCTGGACCATGATAGCTTCAACTTGAAGCAATCATGGTCCAGCGTGATCGCTTGAGGCGGGGAACCGTCAGAAGGCGTGCATCGCGCGGCTGCTTGCGCGATGACATTACATTATACCATCTCGCTCCGTGCCGCGCATCCCAGCGTGTCGGATGCGCGCGCGACCTCCGCCGCGATTGCCTGCACGTCGGGCGTTTGCTGTAATCGTTGTAAGAGCGCCATCAGGCCGTAGTTGGCCGCGAGGCCGGCCATCGCGTGCATCGCTGATCTCATCGCCGCATCGTCCCCGACCGCCTCGGCGCACCGAGCGTCCTCGAGCAACGCGAACAGATCGCGCACACAACATTCGGTAAGGCCGGCAAAGGAATCTTGCCCGATCGTGGCACGCAGCTCGGCCAGCCTGGTTTCGTCCATTACTGGACAATCATCCGTGGGAAAGCGTGCTGGGAAGGCGGCCCGCTCTCGCGCACGCCACACGTGGCGCAGGATCACGTCCCGCCACTCTGCCACGCACAGTCCCTTCTGCAAGACCGCCGTCATGCCGGCGGCCAGTCCCGCCATGCGTGTTTCCGCCCTTCCATCACCGGTCAGACCGATCAGTATCACTTGCCGGTTTGGTCCCGACATTGCCCGGATCAACGTGGCCAGTTCGAGCCCACCGACGCCCGGAAGGTGCATATCCAGCAGAACCAAATCGTATGGCGCGCGAGCCAGCTCTCGCAGGGCCGCAGTTGCGTCGGCCACCCCGGTCACCCTGTGGCCCTCGCCGCGGAGCAGCAGAACCGTGCTCAGACGATTGGCGGCGACGTCTTCCACCAGCAACAGCCGGGTACGCGGCACCACCCGGCCCGATTGCGTTCGCTCAGACGAACCGCGATCCGCCAACAGCGGCAACGTCACCCAGAATTCGTTTCCGCCGCGCTGCGCATTGCTGCAGCCGATGTCTCCGCCCATCGACGCCACCAGATGGCGGCAGATGGCAAGTCCGAGGCCGCAACCCGCCCCCGTGGTCCTGGTGGACTCAAGCTGAGCAAATGGCTCGAACAGGTGCACGTGCTGCGCCGGCGGTATCGCCGGCCCCGGATCGATGACCGACAGGCGCAACCAACCGAGGCCGTCTCCGGATTGCAGCTCCACATGCAACACCACGTCACCGGGATCGGCATATTTCAAAGCATTGGAAAGCAGATTCATCAGCACCTGCCGTAGTCGGCCGGGATCCGCAGTCATTTCCAGCGGAACCGAATCGGTAACCGACAGTTCGAGCCGCAGTTCACGGGATGCCGCCTGGGGTCGCAACATCTCGATCAGACCATCGAGCAGCGGACGCAGCAAAAATCGGCTCGGCTTTAGCGTAAGTTGCCCGGCTTCGATC
>DATIMO010000159.1:0-11749 GCA_035475215.1 Acetobacteraceae bacterium
CCGGACTTTCGTTGCGGTGGTATGAAACGGTACTGGGGCCGGGGGACTGGCGCGCGGGACTGCAGCACAGCGTTTTGATTGCAACAGCAACGACGGTCTGTGCGACGACGCTAGGCACTTTGGCGGCGATCGGGTTATCGAGCCCGCGCTTTCCGGCGCGTCGGCTGGCGACGGTGGTGCTGGTTTCGCCGCTCGCGGTACCGGTGATCATCACCGCGGTCGGCACCTATCTGTTCTATGCGCCGCTGGGTCTGGCCAGCACGTTCCAGGGCATCATCCTGGCGCATACGGTGCTTGCGTCGCCGTTCGTTGTGGTGACGGTTGGCGCCAGTCTCGCCGGGTTCGACCGCACGATGATGCGCGCCGCGGCGATCTGCGGTGCGCGGCAGTTGCCGGCGTTTCGCCGCGTGATGCTGCCGCTGATCTTGCCCGGCGTGCTGTCGGGGGCTGCCTTCGCGTTCGTGACGTCGTTCGATGAGGTGGTGGTGGCGCTGTTTCTTGCCAGTGCAGGGCAGCGGACGTTGCCGATCGTGATGTTCACCGGGCTGCGCGAGCAGATGAGCCCTGCGATCACTGCGGCGGCCACGCTGATGATGTCGATTTCGATCCTGCTGCTGGTTGTTGCGGAGGGATTGCGGCGGCGAACGGTGCGGCGTGCGCGCGGGGGGTGACGGGTTGTTTCGACACGCGGCAGTAAAGGAAGAAAGTCAAACCACCGAGACACGGAGACACGGAGACACGGAGAAGGAATCCTGCGCTTCGCGCGCCCTGGCGCCGACCGATTGCGCGCAGCGTGGAAGCGCCCTCTCCGTGGCTCCCCGCCTCCGTGGTGAATCTTGTCTTGCTACCTGACCCGCGGCGCGTCGACGTTTCAGACTGTTCGGTACTAGGCGCCGAGCAACTGGCCGCCGTCAACCACGATCGTCTGTCCGGTAACCCAGGATGCGAGCGGGGACGCCAGGAACAGCACCACGTTCGCGACTTCCTCCGGATAGCCGAGCCGGCCGAACGGGATCGACCGAAAGATGCGGTTGTAAAGATCCGGCGCGTCCTTCTTGCGCCGGTCCCAGACCCCGCCTGGAAATTCGATCGAGCCTGGGGCCACGCCGTTCACGCGGATTCCGTCGCGCGCATACATCGCCGCCTGGGTGCTGGTGTAGTGGATCACGGCCGCCTTGATGGCGCCGTACGGGGGCTGGCGCGCGGCGGGGCGCAAGGCCGAGATTGAGCTGGTGTTGATGATCGAGCCCTGTGACTGTTTCAGGTGGGGCAGGGCGGCCTGGCTGGCGTGCACGATCGCCATCATGTCGATTGCCATGCTGGCGTTCCATCCAGCTTCATCGTCGGCATTGCCGAATCCCGAGGCGTTGTTGGCCAGCACATCGATACCGCCAAGCGCACCGGCAGCATCGGCAACGTAGTGGCGGATCGCGGCTGCATCGCCGAGGTCGCAAACGCCGGCATGTGCGGTGTGGCCGAAGCGGGCGCATTCCGCGCGGGTGGCTTCCAGCGTGTCGGCACCGCGGGCGCAGATCGACACGGCGGCGCCGGCTTGCGCGAAGCCAAGCGCGATGGAGCGTCCGATGCCGCGGCTGCCGCCGCAGACGATCACGCACTTGCCGGTAAAGTCGAAGGTCATGCCGGTTCCTTTCGCCAACACTGCGGACAGGGTGCTTGCATTCGCCGCCGCGCGCAATGTGGCATGTGGCTGCTGGACCGGCTATTCTGGGCGGCATGCGCGAACTGCTGACCATCGGCTATGAAGGCTGCACCATCGATGATGTGCTGACCGCACTGAAACAGGCGCGCGTGGGGTTGCTGCTGGACGTGCGGGCGGTGCCGCGATCACGCAAGCCGGGGTTCTCCAAGCGCCAGCTTGCGGCGGGACTGGACGAGCAGGGCATCCGCTATGTTCATCTGCAAGCGCTCGGCACACCCAAGCCCGGACGCGATGCGGTGCGTGCCGGGCATCCTGAGCGCATGGAAACGATCTTCCGCAACCATATGACGGGCGACAGGCCGCAGGCCGAACTGGCCCAGGCGGCCGGGCTGGTGGGCACGGAACGCGTCTGTCTGCTGTGCTTTGAACATGATCCGGCGCACTGCCATCGCCGGATCGTCGCTGAGATGATTGCCGGTGGTACCGACCTGCGCATTACACATCTGTTCGCGGTGCCGTAGCTACTCCGCCGCAATCACCTTGCGTGGCGGTGTCTGCACCACCGGGGCCAATTCGGGCGCATTGAAGGAAGCCCTGCGACGATCTGGTTGCACCGGGCGATACAGCGTGTCCCGCTGTTCGGGCACGCGCCCGATCGAGAGGATCAGCGCCTCCATTGCCTCCGGCGGAAACTCCTGCCCGTGCTGGGTGCCGGCGGCGCGGGAGATGCTTTCATTCATCAGCGTCCCGCCCATGTCGTTGGCGCCGGCATTCAGACACGCGGTGGCGCCTTCGGATCCCATCTTCACCCAGGACGTCTGGATGTTGGTGATCAGCGGGTGCAGCACCAGGCGGGCGACGGCATGCATCAGGACCGCCTCGCGGAAGGTCGGGCCCTTGCGTGCCATGCCGCGCAGATACATCGGGGCTTCCATGTGGACGAACGGCAGCGGCACGAATTCGGTGAATCCGCCGGTTTCGAGTTGTGCATCGCGCAGCGCCAGCAGGTGGCGCGCCCAGGAGACGGGGCGTTCGATGTGGCCGTACATGATCGTGGAGGTCGTGCGCAGCCCAAGTCCGTGCGCAGCGCGCACTACCCCCAGCCACTGCGCGGTGTTGACCTTGTCCGGCGCGATAATGGCGCGAACTTCATCGTCCAGGATTTCGGCCGCGGTGCCAGGCAGCGTACCGAGGCCGGCCGTTTTCAGTTCCGCCAGGAATGCCGGGACCGAAAGCCCGAGCGTCGCCGCGCCTTGCGTGACTTCCAGCGGCGAGAAGGCGTGGATATGCATGTCGGGCAGCGCCGCCTTGATGGCGCGACAGATGCCGAGATAGGTGCGCCCGGTGTAGTCCGGATGGATACCACCTTGCAGACAGACCTCGGTGGCGCCGCGATCCCAGGCCTCGGTCGCACGGCGCACGATTTCATCCAGGTCCAGGTCGTACGCCGGGCCGCGCAGTGCCTCATGCGTCTTGCCCTTGGAAAATGCGCAGAACTTGCAGCGATAGGCGCAGATATTGGTGTAGTTGATGTTGCGGTTGACGACGTAACGGATAACGTCACCGGACACGCGGCGACGCAGATCGTCGGCGGCCGTGGTGACGTGGTCGTAGTCGGCATCGCGCGCGGCGAACAGGCGCACGATTTCCGGCTGGCTCAGGCGGTTGCCTTCGGTTGCCTTCGCAACCGTTTCTGCCACCGCGGTGTCGGCGCAGTCCAGTCGTGCGGCGCGGCTGCGAGGAATGGCAGTCAGACCCGGCGCCCAGGAATCCTCGCGGGCCCAACCTTCGGAATCCATGGCTCGGCGGACCGTCGTGGCGATGGCGGGCGCCAGCCAACGTTCCGCCGCCTGTGCAAATTCGGGATAGACCGGCAGGCGCGCTATCAGCACTTTCCCGGCATCCGCCGTTCTGGCCGCCAGTGCTTCAATGGCCGGCCATGGCGCTTCCGGGTTGACGTGGTCGGGCGTGACCGGCGACACACCGCCCCAATCGTCGATGCCGGCGGCGATCAGCCGTTCGTACACCCCTGGCGACAGGTTCGGCGGCGCCTGCACATGCACATCGGGCGGCAGGATCAGCCGTGCGGCGGCGATACTGAACAGCAGGTCGTCCAGATCGGGCTCCGGCGCCTGGGCGCGCTTGGTGCCCGGCTTGGCGCGGAAGTTCTGCACGATGACTTCCTGGATATGGCCATGCGCGCGATGCAGATCGCGTATCGCCAGCAGCGATTCCAGCCGCTCCCGCCGGGTTTCACCGATGCCGATCAGGATGCCGGTGGTGAAGGGCACGGCCAGTTCACCCGCAATCCGGATCGTTTCCAACCGGTGTTCTGGCAGCTTGTCCGGTGATCCGAAATGCACGCCACCGGGTTCGCACAGCCGCGTGCTGACGGATTCCAGCATCACGCCCTGGCTGGCAGACACATCTCGCAGGGCCGCGATTTCTTCGTGGGTCATCACCCCGGGGTTCACATGCGGCAGCAAGCCGGTTTCACGCAGTACCAGCGCGCACATGTCGCGCAGGTAGTCGATCGTGCTGCGGGCGCCCAGCGTCGCCAACGCCTCGCGCGCGGCGCGGTAGCGCAGCTCCGGCTTGTCGCCGAGGGTGAACAGCGCCTCTGTGCAACCCGCCGCCGCCCCCGCGCGCGCAATCGCCAGCACCTGATCTGCCGACAGATATGCGGCGTGACCCGCGCGGGGTCGTTCGGCGAAGGTGCAGTAATGACAGACATCGCGGCAGAGTTTCGTCAGAGGGATGAACACCTTGCGCGAATACGACACCGTGCGGCCATGTGTTGCATCGCGTATTGCGGTGGCGCTGGCAGTCAGTTCCACCAGCGGCGCATGCTCGATCCAGCCGGTCAGTTCGCTATCAGTCATGGGCCTTCTTCGTTCAACGGCGGAGTGGATGAATGACGTCTTCCGCGAAGCGCTGCAAACGTTCCAGCGTTTCGGTAATTGTCGGGGCCTGCGGCAGCACGATTACATGCTGGACGCCGGCGCGGGCCAATGCAGCCGCGTCTTCCTGCATATCTGCCGCGCTTCCGGTGAACAACTGCCGCGCCCCGTCAGTGGTTCTTTGTGCCGCCCAGTGTATTGGCTTGAACCAGAGGTATGCGACCTGGATGGTCGCCGGATCTCGGTTGTGCTGTTCGGCGGTGTGCGCCAACTGATCGATTCCCGTTGCAAGTCGTGCCGGTGTATCGAACAGCGCCGCGTGATTGTGCGAGGCGGGATACCACCCGTCGCCGAAACGCACCGTACGTCGCAGCGCCGCCGGGCTTTCGCCGCCGACCCAGATCGGAACGCGCGCCTGCACCGGTTTGGGGCTGAAGATCACATCCGCCGCATCCTCGGTCCATAGTGCGCGAAACTTTGCCAGATACGCGTCCGTGACCGCGCCGCGGGTCTTGAATGGCGGGGCGCCGAGCGGTTCGAACTCCTCCTCCATCCATCCTACGCCCACCCCTGCGATCAAACGCCCGGCGGATAGAACATCGACCGTGGTCAGCATCTTGGCGGCGACGACAGCCGGCCGGTAGGGCACCACCAGCACCGACGGCAGCAGCCGAATCCGCTCGGTGCACGCAGCAAGAAAGCAGAGCGCACCCAGAACATCGAGGCAGTCCCCGGTGGCGGCGCCGACCCAGACGCCGTCCTCGGTGTACGGGTATCGCGTGCCGACATTGCGCGGCAGCACCAAGCGGTCCGGAATGCCGATATGCGCATAGCCAAGCGCCTCCGCCCGCTGCGCACAGGCGACAAGATTGGCGCGCGAGGCCAGACAGCCGCGCGTGCCGATATGGATGCCGACATCCACCGCGTGCCCCTCCCTCGTCCCGGCGGCATCCTGTGGTATCGTGCCCCTGGACGCAAATTGCAGCAGGCCATCACCACCGGGAGTCACACATGCAGATCGGATGCAGCGCACCGACCAGCGGGCCACTTACCGCCACCGACAGCCTGACCCGCATCGCCACGGAAGCCGAGATGCTTGGGTTCGATTACGTCACGGTCAGCGATCATATCATGATCCCGACTGACGTCGCTTCCCGCTATCCCTATACGGAAAGCGGCGAATTTCCGTCCGGCGCACGCGTTGACCGGCATGAGCAGCTTACCACTGTGGCCTGGATCGCCGCCAAGACATCGAAGCTGCGGATCGTCACGTCCGTGATGGTCGTGCCGCACCGCCCAGCCGTGCTGACGGCGAAAATTCTTGCCACCATCGATGTGCTGTCGAAAGGGCGTCTGACACTGGGCATCGGTGCCGGCTGGATGCAGGAGGAATTCGAAGCCATCGGCGCGGCGCCGTTTGCCGAACGCGGCGCCGTGACCGACGAGTACATGATGGCCTGCAAGGAGTTGTGGGAGAAAGACGATCCGCACTTCCAGGGCAAGTTCGTGAAATTCGCCAATGTCGTGTTCCAGCCGAAACCGGTGCAGAGGCCGATCCCCATCTGGGTCGGCGGTGAAAGCGGGCCGGCACTGCGGCGCACCGCAAAATATGCCGATGCCTGGTATCCGATCGGCACCAACCCGCAATTCCCGATGGACACATTGACGCGGTTCAAGGCTGGTGCGGCAAAGTTGCATAGCCTGGTGGAAAAAGCCGGCCGAGATCCCGCCAGGGTCACGCTGGCCTATCGCGTCTCTGCCAATGTCGAAGCGCAGCCCAAGGGAACGGTCGATGGCGAGCGCAAGCTGTTCACCGGCGGCCCCGACGATTTCGCCGGAGATATTCGGGCACTGGGGGAGGTTGGGGTTACGTCGTTCGACTTTGGATTGTTCGGCCCGACGCTGCAGGCCACGCTGGACAACATGCGCCGCTTCCGTGACGAGGTCGCCGCCAAGGTGCGATAGGGGAGGCGAGAATGCAGCTTGGGATTACGGTCGATACGTCCGGCGCGCAGCCGAAACTCGACATGGAGCGCGTGCTGGAAGCCGAGCGCCTCGGATTCGCGGAAGTCTGGACCGGTGAAGCGTACGGCACCGATGCCGTAACGCCGGTCGCGTGGATCCTGGCGCGCACCACGCGGATCAAGGCGGGCACCGGCATCATGCAGATGCACGCCCGCACGCCGGCGATGGCGGCGATGACCGCGATCAGCCTGCAGCATCTGTCCGGCGATCGTTTCCTTTGCGGTGTCGGTGTTTCCGGGCCGCAGGTAGTGGAGGGCTGGCATGGCGTGCCGTATGGCAAGCCGATGCTGCGCACGAAGGAATACATCGCCATCATGCGACAGATTCTGGGTCGCAAGGCGCCGCTCGAGTTTCACGGCGAACATTACGATATTCCGTATCACCGGCCGGACGCGACCGGGCTGGGCAAGCCTTTGCGCAGCATCGCGCATGGCCGGCCCGGGCTGAAATTCTACACCGCATCGATCACGCCGGCCGGGCTGCGCACAGCCGGCGAGGTTGCGGATGGCGTGCTGCCGATCTTCTATTCACCCGAGCAGCCCGGGATCGTGAGCGACGCGATCCTGGAGGGAATGCGCAACGCTGGCCGCCCGGCAACACTGGATGGCTTCGACGTGGCGCCCTACGTGCGGACGAAACTGGGTGCGGATGTCGCCGCATGCCGTGACGCGATCCGGCCGGAACTGGCGCTGTATATCGGCGGCATGGGCGCGCGGACGAAGAATTTCTACAATGATGTCGCGCGCAAGCTGGGCTATGAGGGCGCGGCGAAGACGATCCAGGGTTTGTATCTGGACGGCAGGAAGAACGAAGCGGCCGCGGCGGTGCCGGACGGGTTGATCGACGAAATTTCACTGGTGGGACCGGCGGAGCGGATCAAGGATCGGTTGGCCGCGTGGAAGTCTGCCGCGCGGGATGGACATGTTGGTACGATGGTACTGAAGGGCGCGAGCCTCGAGGCGATGCGCGTGGTGGCGAACGCGGTGTTGTAACTGCTTGGCCGGACGGCCAGTATTCCTTATAATCCGGCATTTCCGGAGATTTGCGATGCCTGTCATCACTGCGTCCGAGTACAGCAAGAAGATTGGGCTCTATCAGACTCTTGCCCAACGTGAACCTGTGATCATCACGTCGCATGGGCGGGAGGAGACAGTGCTGATCTCAGCCGATGAGTACCGGCGGCTAACCCGTCGGCGCCGCCATCCTTACTTGATCGAGAATTTGCCTGACGAGGATTGGCAGGCCATCGAACAGGCGCGCGCAGAAATGCAACGCGAGCCGAAACGCTGAATTGTGCCGACCGGCCTGCCGGAGCCCAGGCCGGGGCTCGTCATTGGTTATAGCTATCTCTGGGAACGCGAATACCGAGTCGGGCAGGAGGAAGGCACCAAGGATCGCCCCTGTGCAGTGATCATTGCCATCCGCAGCGAGAGCGGCGACCTCGTGGTCACTGTAGCCGCGATCACGCACAACCGACCGGCTGATCCGTTGGACGGAATCGAGCTTCCATTGAAGCTGAAACGGGATCTTGGCTTGGATGAGGCGCCGTCCTGGCTGATCTGTTCTGAACTGAATCGTTTCGTCTGGCCTGGTCCGGATCTTCGGCCGGTATCGCGGCGAAAGCCGGGCCAGTTCGCTTACGGCGTATTGCCAAACGCCTTCATGCTTCGCGTCTTTGACCTGCTGACCGAGCTGCGTGCGATGCGCCGGCCACGCATCATCGTTCGCTCACCATAAATGTTCGGTTCCATGGTGGACGATGGTCCTGTCGCTTCGTATCGTCGGCCCACAGGTCGGAAGGAAACGCCATGAACAACGCAGCACTCGTCCACCTGGACCGCCACAACGAAATCGGCGTCATCACCGTCAACTATCCGCCGGTAAATGCGCTCGGCCCCGGCGTGCCGGAAGGCATTATCGACGCGATCAAGCAGGGCAACGCCGATCCCGCCATCCGCGCGATGGTGTTGATCGGGGCCGGACGCAGCTTCATTGCCGGCGCCGATATCCGCCAGTTCGGCAAGCCGCGCAACCGGTTGCCGCTCGGCCAGCGGGTGTATGATATCTTGGACGCCAGCGAAAAACCGGTGGTTGCCGCAATTCATGGCTACGCCCTCGGCGGCGGGCTCGAAATCGCCATGGCCTGTCACTATCGCATTGCCGTGCCAACCGCGAAGGTCGGGCTGCCCGAAGTGCTGATCGGCATCCTGCCGGGTGGTGGCGGCACGCAGCGCCTGCCGCGGCTGGTTGGGCCGAAGGTTGCGCTAGAAATGATTACGTCCGGCCGCCATGTGCCGGCGCTGGAAGCGATGCAGCTTGGCATTCTGGATGATGTGCTGCCGGTGGGCGCCGATTTGCGCGCCGCAGCCATTGCCTTTGCCAATGATATCGCTGATCGCCGGCCATTGCCGCGGGTGCGCGATCGCAATCAGCGCCTGAAGGAAGCACAGGACGATCCTGGCATTTTTGACGCCATGCGCAAATCGATTGCCCGGCGGGCGCGCAACCAGAAGGCGCCCTACAACTGCATCGCCGCGGTCGAGGCGGCCTGCACCCTGCCGATGGATGAAGGGCTGAAGCGCGAGCAGGAACTGTTCGCCGAGCTGGAAAACTCCGACGAAGCCCGTGCGCTGCGCTATGCGTTCTTCGCTGAACGGGAAGTTGCCAAGCTTCCCGACATCGATCCCAGCGTGAAACCGCGCGAATTCAGCATGGTCGCTGTGGTGGGTGCCGGCACCATGGGCGGCGGCATCGCCATGAGCTTCGCCGATTCCGGCTATACGGTCCGCATCATGGATGCGACGAAACAAGCATTGGACCGTGGTCTGGAACGTATTCGCGCCAACTACGCCACGTCGGTCCGTCGCGGCAGTCTGGGCGAAGACGAAGGTCATCGCCGCTTGGCCCGCATTCAGCCGGTCGCCGGATACGATGAGATCGCCGATTGCGACATCGTCGTGGAAGCGGTGTTCGAGGAAATGGACGTCAAGAAGCCGGTTTTCGCCCGGCTGGACCAGGTGATGAAATCGGGCGCGCTGCTGTTTTCCAACACCTCGGCGCTGGATATCGACGAGCTCGCCGCGCAGACCAACCGTCCGCAGGACATCGCCGGTACCCATTTCTTCAGTCCGGCAAACGTCATGAAACTGCTGGAGGTGGTGCGCGGGGCGAAATCGTCGCCTGAAACGCTGGTTACCGCCATGCAGATGGGCCGGAAGATCGGCAAGATCTCGGCGATGGCCGGAAATAAGGACGGTTTCGTCGCCAACCGGTCACGTGCACCGTTCAACACGGAGATGGTGGTCCTGTTGGAAGAAGGCTGTGTGCCGGAGCAGGTGGATAAAGTGATGGTTGATTTCGGCTATCCGATGGGGCCGTTTGCCGTGAGCGACCTCGCCGGACTGGATGTGGGTGCAGCCGGGCGTCGCCGCCGCGCCGCGGCGAACCCGAACTATCGCAAGCTGCCGATCGCCGATCGCATCGTGGAGCTGGGACGATACGGACAAAAGACCGGGGCGGGCTGGTATCGATACGAAAAGGGAGACCGTACGCCGCATCCGGATCCGGAGGTGTCCCGCATCATCAAGCATGTTGCTGATGAAATTGGCGTGCCGCAGAAGAGTTTCACCGACCAGGAGATCCTGCATCGGCTGCTGTTTGCATCGGTGAACGAAGCGTGCCGTATCCTGGAGGAAGGCAAGGCGTACCGGGCCAGCGACATCGACGTGATGTGGCTGCACGGGTTTGGTTTTCCGCGCTATCGCGGCGGTCTGATGTTCTGGGCCGACGGCATCGGTGTGCGCGACGTGCATGACCAGATCGCCGCCTGGCACCAGCAGCATGGCGATCGGTGGGCGCCATCCCGGTTGTTGCAGAAGCTGGCTGGGACCAATACGCCATTCCGGGAAGCCAAGCCGTCCCGCCCGTAGGCGGTCATGCCCGGGCTTGTCCCGGCTTGTCCCGGGCACCCACGTCTTCGAGCCGCGAAGAGTAGACGTGGATGGCCGGCCTTCGCCGGCCATGACGGTGAAAGTGGAAAGTCTGGTTGAAAATTAAACTAGACGATCGCGGCCTTGTGCCGGCCATCCCCCACAGCCGATGCGAACCCCACGCGATCAAATCACCTGGTTGCGCAGTGCCGGCTCGCCGCGCCACAGCCGATCCAGATTGTCCAGCAGGATGTCGATCACGTTGTCTTCGTACCGCCGCGTCTCTCCGGCAGTATGCGGCGTGATCAGCACGTTCGGCATGGCCCATAACGGTGACGACTCGGTCAACGGCTCCTGAACCGTCGTATCCAGCGCGGCGCCGACGATCCGGCCCGCGCGCAACGCCTCGATCAGTGCCGGCTCATCCACGCAGCGGCCGCGCGCAACGTTGACAAGACTGGCCGATGGCCGCATCAGCGCCAGCGTCGTCGCGTTGATCAGCCGTTCGGTTTCAGCCGTAAGCGGACAGGTCAGCGCCACGTAGTCCGCCTGCGGCAGCAACGTCGGCAGCGCGTCCATCCCGTGCACCGCATCCGCATCGCCGCCGGCGCGCGGATCGCGGCGCGTCGCGATCACCCGCATGCCGAACGCCTTGGCAAGCCGCGCCAGAGTACCGCCGATTCGTCCCAGACCGACGATCAGCAGCGTCTGGCCGCCGAGTTCATCCTCGCGCTGCGTGAGATCGCTGATCATGCCGCGCCAGACGCGTTTTGCCTGATTGTCGCGGGCCTCTGGCAACCGCCGCGCCAGCGCCAAGATCAGCGCCATCGCGTGTTGTGCCACCGCATTGGCATTCACACCGGCGGCGCTCGCCAGCCGGATGCCGCGCGCCGCCAGTTTCTCGCGGTCATACTGGTCGATGCCGGCGCTGATCGACTGGATGAAGCGCAACCTTGCGGCGCGCTCGATCAGTTCGTTGCGCCACATCATGGAAACGCTGACCACGTCCGCTTCCACCACGCGCGCCTGCAGGTCTTCGAAATTGTTCACCTGGAAGCAGCGAATCCCGGTGTCCCGAGCCTCGAACCGCGCCTGCATCTGGTATGCGACATGGGCAAAGCAGATCGTGAGCTGGTCTTTCGGCGGCAGCATCGCGGAACCCCAATCCAGTGCGGTGACGCGCGGATCGTGACCCTCGGCGGGTTGCGGCGTCAATCCGGCGGGCGCACCTGTGC
>DATIMO010000160.1:0-6571 GCA_035475215.1 Acetobacteraceae bacterium
TTGATCGAGCTTGGGCTTTGCGGACCTCGCCCGAGCCATAATTCCTCCTCGGCATCGAAGCTCAGCGACGTACTCGGGTGGTCCATCAAATTGCGGCCCACCATCCCGGAACTGTTCGCCAGGCCAGAGGGAAACTTTTCGCTCGCAGACAGCAGCAGCAGCTTTGGGCTTTCGATGCCGTTGGCAGCGAGAACGAATGTCTTGCCGGTCGCGCGCTGCGACACCTTGTCTGGATCGAAGTAGTGGACGGCCGTGATACGAGCCCGGGCGTCGTGCTCGATCCGATACACCACGGCATTCGGGATCAACTTCGCGCCGGCGCCCTCGGCCGCGGCAACGGCAAGCCCCCCGTGGTACTGCGCATCGATCGGGCAAATCGGCTGACAACTGTTGTTGCCGCAGCACGCCGGTCGGCTGTCGTAGGTCCGGCTGTTACGGGCGGTCGTGTTCGCAACGACTTCCAGACCGTCCGGTGCCAGCCGCTCACGGAAGCGGCGCATCGCCCAGGCCTCTGCCACCGGCTCCATCGGAAAGGGCTGACTGCGCGGTGATCCGGTGTTCGGGGCGCCGGATACGCCCATGATGGTTTCGGCTTCCTGATAGTAGGGCTCGAGCTCTTCGTAAGTAAGCGGCCAGTCAACGCCGACGCCGTACAGGGTTTTGATCCGCAGGTCGTTGGGTACAACGCGCCATGCCTGCGCCGCCCAATGCCAGGTGGTGCCGCCTACAATGCGAATGTACTCCGCTTCATAAGGGTATGGTCCAGCCTGCACCAGATAACCATTGTCTTTTGGCTTGTAGATCGGATGCGGTGCCCATCGCGACGGCGGGTAAGGTGCCATCCAGTCGCCTTTGTCCGGTGCGTTGCGAAACGCCGCAACGATGCGACCGCGATCGACGCGCGGTCCTGCTTCCAGGATAAGTACCGATGCGCCCTGCTTGACCAGCTTGTTTGCCGCGAGGGAGCCGCAGATGCCCGATCCGATGATCACGAAGTCGGCGGAGAGTTGGTCTGCCATGCGTGCTCCGGGAGTTCTACGATGGCTTCGATGCCCAGGTTCCGTATGTTCCATAGGCATATGTGGGCGGCTTGAGCCGATCCGCGACGGCGACGCTCATCAGGCTGGTTTCGTATGCCAGACAGCGCTCCCTGTCGCCATCACCGACGACACCGAGATACCAGGCTGTGACGATTTTGCGCGGCAATGCAGCCAAACCCGAATGCTCGTTGTCCAGAACCGCTTGCAGATGTAGTGGATCTACCTGCCGGTCGTTTATGAACGCAAGCAGTGCGCGCGCAGCAGTCGGGAAACCTGGATCGTCGGCGGCGAGCGCATTGTACAGACGCACAGCCTGTGCTTCGTTCATGGATTGATGCCCGGCCAGAAGGGCGGAAACAGCTACGAACGCCCCGCGGTCGCCATCAGGCACAGGCTGGGCCGATGCCCAAGGGATGAGGGATGCGGTATATGCCGTCAACAACCCGGCCAGCAGCCCCCGCCGATCGAGCGGTCCTTGATCGTCAGGATCGTTGTCTTTTTGACCCAACTTTTTTTGCGCCTATGTTCTGTAATCAAAACGGATATTCTGCGTGGTCTGCCCGCTCAGCATGTCCGCAGTTTGCCCACGGTCAACCTTACAATTGCGAACAACATCTTCACAACGAGGCGAGGCTGGGATCCTCCCCCTATGCCAGGGCGGTTCGCGACAGCAATTTTCCCGGCCACGCTCCGCTCGCCGTCAATTCCCCGGCAAGAACGCGGATCGTCTTGGCCAATCCGGTAACCGCCGCCGCTTGCGGCCGGTGCATCGGAATCACCAGCGCCAGCCGCCAGCTTGCTGCCGGACGCAGCGGCCGAGCCTCAACTTCGCCATAACGCAATTCCGTTTCGATCGTGCCGCGGCTGAGCAGGCTGAACCCGCGGCCGGCACGCAGCAGGGCGCGAATGATCGATGGATCGTCAACCTCCATGTGCAGGTTCAGGATCAGCCGCCGCTCGGCCATCCACCCATCCAGCAACCGGCGGGACGCGTTCGGACGGCTGGGCAGGATCATCGGTAACTGTTCCAGATCCTCCACGCGAACATGGTCGCGTCGGGAAGGAAACATGCCGGTCTTGCCGACCACGAACACCGGCTCCTGCACCAGCGGTACGGTTTCGAACCCGCGCTGCGGCAGTGGGTCGTGCAGGCAGGCCAGGTCCACCTGGCCGCGCACCAGCCATTCATGAATGTACGCGCTGTAGCCGCCGGCCACTTTCAGGAAGACATTCGGACAGGCGGCGGCGTACCGTTCGGCAAGTTCAGGTACTAGAAAGGTGCCCGCCGCCGGCGGTACTGCGAATGTAACGGTCCCGGACGGGCCGGTGCCACCGCGGACTTGTGCTTTGGCCTGATCGAGTTGATGCAGAATGGATTGGCTGCGCTCCAGCAGTTCCCGGCCGGCATCCGTCGTACTGATGCCGTGGCCATGTCGTACGAACAACGCGGTGCCAAGCTCCCGTTCCAGTCCTGTGACCTGTCGGCTGAGTGCCGGTTGTGACAGGCGCAGGAACTCCGCCGCGCGGCTGTAGCTGCCGAATTCCGCGACTGTCTGGAAGTAGCGCAATGCCTTTGTGTCCATCGCCGGCCGTCGTCGTCGCGGTAATAACACCTATAGCCGGTATGCCTTGGACGCAAGCCGCAGGGCGGCGCATGCTGGCACCCCCGGTGGAGGGTGGGATGTGAAATTCGGCCTCATGACTCAAATCCAGATGCCGCGGCCTTGGGGCGAGAACGCGGAGGTTCTGGCCTATCACCACGCCATCGATCAGGCCGCGGCCGCCGAGGCAGCGGGTTTCGAGTATTTCTGGATGACCGAGCAGCATTTCTTCCTGGAAATTGGCCACAGCCCGTGCCCGGACATGCTGCTGGCCGCGGTCGCCGAGCGCACGCGGCGCATTCGCCTGGGCTTTGCCGTGCTGCTGATGACGGTGCACAACCCGTTCATCCTGGCGGAGAAGGTCGCCACGCTGGACGTGCTGAGCAATGGCCGGGTCGATTTCGGCATGGGCCGCGGCTCCACGCCATACATGGTCGAGGCGCTTGGGGTCGATGGTGCGACCGGCCGGGATGTGGCCCGCGAGGCGACCGAGGCAGTGCTGCAGATGTTGGCAACGGAACATTTCCCCGGCTACCGGGGCCGGCATTTCGATCTGCCGGCGCGCCATGTCGTGCCGCGCCCGGTGCAGAAGCCGCATCCGCCGCTGTGGATTGCCGCATCGAATTTCGAAACCTATGAGCACGCCGCGGCGCTCGGTGTCGGCGTGATCGGGGTGACCCGCAATTCGGTGACGGAGACGAAATCGGCCATTGCGCGGTATCGAGAGAGGATCCACGGGGATCGTTCGGGTTTTCTCGGGCAATACCCGAACGAGCACGTTGCCGCTTTCGCGCTGACCTGCGTGCATGAAGATGACCGGATCGGCCGCGACATCGCCTGCGCCGCCGCGCGCTGGTACAACGGGGACAACGACGCGGAGCTGAACCATGTGCGGTTTGCCACCGCCGGCGGGCTGGAGGCGGTGCGGGCCAAGTTCCGCAGCCGCAGCAACGAGCAACTGATCGAGGACGGCATGGCGATCGGTGGCAATCCGGATACGGTGTGCCGGATCGTGGAGCGCTGGCAGGTCGCCGGGCTCGATCAGATGATATTCGTGCTGCAGGCGGGGCGCACGACGCATGATCAGGTGATGCGTTCGATCGAGCTGATTGGGGAGAAGGTGATCCCGCGGTTTGCCGGGCGGCAGGAGGCGGCGGAATAGGCCCTCGCCCGCCGTGCGGCGCACGGCGACCTCTCCCGCAAGCGGGAGAGGTGCAGGACTTGCGGGCCGGAACGGAACAGGGAGGGAGAAGTGAAAGGGGTTTTGCGGGTTCTCAGTTTGGTTGCAGGTCTGACGGCCTGTATCTTCGGCGGTCCACGACCCGTGGCCGCGCAGCAAACGCCGCTGATCAAGGCGGATATTGCCGCTTCGACGACATGGTGGGGACAGATCCCGATCATGGTTGCGATCGACAAGGGATGGTTCAGGGACGCGGGGCTGGTTGTCACGCTGCACGCCATCGTCAGCTCTTCGGATCGCATGGCGGCGGTGGCTTCGGGTTCGGCGGTGTTCAGCAATCTCGGGCGCATTGCCGTGATCAGCAACATGGCCCGCGGTGACACCAGCTTCTGGTATTTCGCCAATATCGATGATTCGCCGGGCAATGAAGGTTGCTGGGCACGACCCGGGTTCACGTCGTTCAAGGACTTGCGCGGTCACAAGGTGGCGGCCAACACATCGGCCGAAATCACGATGAACGGGTTGTTATCGAATGCCGGCATGACCGAGAAAGACGTTCAGTTCGTCAATCTGCCGCCCGACCAGATGGCCCCGGCGATGGCCAAGGGCGATGTTGACGCGGCATGCGTTTGGCAACCGCTACTCGCCGGGGTGGAGCAGGCGGCACCTGGTGGGAAGCTGCTTGGCCTGGACAGCGATACGCCGATCGGGCAGAAGTTTCACACGATGGCTTCTCCGGACATCATGATCATTTCCCGGAAGTTCGTGGAGCAGCATCCGGACGCCGCGCACCGGCTTGCTGCGGTGCTGTTCAAGGGTGCAGATTACACGAACGCCGATCCACAGGACACGGCGGCAACTGTCGCGCATTACTTCCACAAGACACCGGATGAGGTGCTGGCGGCGATGAAAACGTTCAAGTATTTCGGTGCGGCGGATTGGCAGCAGCACATGAAGGTGCAAACCGAGCAAATGCAATATCTGGCGCAGTGGTTGCAGGCAAACGGCAAGATCCCCAGTCTGCCAGACGTGCAGAAATGGGAGAACGTGAGCTTCGTGACGAAGCAGTGACGGGATCGCGTGGCATCCACCGGCTGCCCGTTCCGACGACCTTTCTGATCAGTTTCGCCGCGGTGTTCGGGTTCTTGTTCGTCTGGTACAGCGCCACGGCCGGCGGCTGGATTTCGTCGATCTTTCTTCCATCTCCGGCATCGGTGTTGCACGAGGCCGCGAAGCTTGCCGGTACCGGCGAACTGTTGAACGACGTTCTTATATCCTCCCAGCGCGTATTTCTGGGCTTCGGCCTGGCGGCGCTGATTGCCGTGCCGCTGGGCGTGGTGATGGCGGTCTGGTGGCCCGCCAAGTCGGTCATGGACCCGTTCATCTCCCTGCTGCGCCCGTTGCCGTCGATCACGTGGATTCCGCTGACGATACTATGGTTGGGCATCGGTGAATCGCAGAAGGTTGCGATCGTGTTTCTCGGCTCCTGGATCTACATGTTGATCTCCACCTTCGAGAGCACCCGACGCGTCGACCCGCTGCTGATCCGCGCGGCACGGAATCTTGGTGCGTCGGACATTGCGGTGATGCGCGAGGTGATCCTGCCGGGTGCGCTGCCAGGCATCATCACCGGCCTGAAGGTTACGCTGGCGATTTCATGGTCGTGTGTACTTTCGGCCGAGATGGTCGCGGCGCAGGATGGACTAGGCGCGCTGATCTGGCAGGCGAAGGACTGGGGCAATCTGGCGCTGGTTCTGGTCGGAATGGTCGGCATTTCCATTACCGTGCTGATTGCAGATGTCGTTGCCGGGCGGATCGAGCGCGTGCTGCTGCCCTGGGAACGTCACCGGCGCGCCTGAACGCGATGACCGGCATTCTGACGGCGCGGCATGTCACCAAGACCTTCACGGCGGGGCGGAGCGGGCCCGTGGTCGCGGTCGAGGATCTGTCACTTGATGTGCAAGAAGGCGAGCTGCTGTGTTTGCTCGGTGCCTCGGGCTGCGGCAAGACGACCATCCTCAACATGTTTGCCGGTTTCGTGCCGCCGACCCACGGCGAGATCATGTTGCGCGGGCGACCAATCCGGGGGATTGAACCGCGCTGCGGGGTTGTATTTCAGTCCTATGCGCTGTTTCCGTGGAAGACGGTGCGCGGCAATGTGGAGTTCGGCCTGAAGATGCAGGGCATCCCCCGCGCTGACCGGCGGCGGCGCGCAGCCTGGTTCATCGACATGGTCAAGCTGACCGGCTTCGAGGATCACTATCCGGCGGAACTGTCGGGCGGCATGCAGCAGCGAGTGACGCTCGCGCGCATTCTGGCCGCCGATCCTGAAGTGCTGCTGATGGACGAGCCGTTTGCCGCACTTGATGCAATGACCCGCCAGGTGATGCAGGAAGAGCTGCTGCGCATCCACGCCGAAAGTGGCAAGACCATCGTCTTCATCACGCACAGCATCGATGAGGCACTGATCCTGGCCGACCGCATTGTCGTGTTGTCGGCGCGACCTGGGCGGGTGAAGGCGGTATTGCCGAACCGGTTGCCAGCACCGCGAAGCGTGGCCGTGCAGCTTTCCACCGAATACGCATCGCTGAAAGCGGTGGTCTGGTCGGAAGTGGAAGCGGAAGTGCCGCGGCAGGACGGGGATTAACGATTGCAGGAAGGCTCAAACCATGTCCAAGAACGATTTCCCGGAAACCGAGTTTCGCGATCGCCAGGCCCGCGTTCGCGCAGCAATCGCCGAAGCCGGGCTG
>DATIMO010000161.1:0-4781 GCA_035475215.1 Acetobacteraceae bacterium
ACACAAGATATAGGACATACTCCACCCCTGAAAACAAGCTCAAGGCAGAGGGCCGTACTTTGACTTTACTTCTCTGCGCCGCCTCTGCAACTCTGCGCCTCTGCGGTGAACCTTGCCTCTCCGACACTCCGACTGTCGGGCTCGTCCGCCATCGGTCCCGATATTTTCTGTCTTGGAAATGCCGCCGGGCCGGCCGCTAGCCAACTCCGTGTGAACCCCCTCTTACCCCTCAAACCGCCGCACCATATCCGCCGCCTTCTCCCCGATCATGATCGCCGCCGCATTCGTATTACCAGAAACCACCGTCGGCATCACCGAGGCATCTGCAACACGCAGAGCGCCAACCCCGCGCACCCGCAATTCGGGGTCCACCACCGCCATTGGATCCATGCCCATCCGGCAGGTGCTGGTCGGATGGAACGTGGTCCCGCCAAACCGGCGCGCATAGTCCAGCAGTTCATCGTCTGATTGCACCGATTCACCCGGCTGGTGCTCGGATTCAACCAGTGTCTGCATCGGCGGGCAGCCCAACAGCCGCCGCCCAATCCGCAAACCCGCCACCAGCGTGCGTCGATCCATCTCGGTCGCCAGGTAATTCGCATGCATGGCCGGCGCGGCAGTCGCCTCCGCACTCTTCAGCCGGATCTCGCCGCGGCTTTCCGGGCGCAATTGCCAGCACCCGAGTGAGAATCCCGACCAGCGATGCAGCCCGTCCTGCGGCCGGTCGTAACTGAACGGCGCCACCGACAATTTCACATCGGGCACCGCCAATTCCGGACGCGTGCGCGCGAACAGCGCGGCTTCCGCCGCGATCACCGCCAACGGACCGCGGCGGCGCACATAATAATCTACTCCAGCCCGAAGCTTGCGGACATTGCTCAGCAGCACGTCGTTTACCGTGATCGGTAACCGGCAGCGCAGTTTGAAACCGGCCGCGTAGCGGTCCTGCATGCCCTGACCGACCCCTGGCAGATCCACCACCGTCTGAATGCCAAACTCACGAAGATGCGCATCCGATCCCACCCCCGACAGCATCAGCAACTGCGGTGAGTTGATCGCGCCGCCGCACAGGATCACCTCCCGTGTCGCGCGCGTCACGCGCTGCGCACCGTGCTCGCGAAACGCCACGCCCACAGCGCGCCGGCCTTCGAACACCACGCGCTCCGCCAGCGCACCGGTCACCACGCGCAGATTCGCCCGGTGAAGCGCCGGTCGCAGATACCCGACGGCGGTCGAGCAACGCCGGCCGCGCCGTGTGGTAGTTTGGTGATACCCGGCGCCTTCCTGACGCGCGCCGTTGAAGTCCTCGTTGACCGCGTAACCCTCCGTCTCTGCAGCCGCGATGAATGCATCGCAGATTGGATTGCGCTGCGCGACATCCGAGACGCACAGCGGTCCGCCCTGACCGTGCCATTCATCGGCGAAGCGGGTATTGTGCTCCGCACGACGGAAATACGGCAGCACGTCGTCGTACGACCATCCGGTGCAGCCCATCTGGCGCCACAGATCGAAATCCTCCGCCTGGCCGCGGATATAGACCATGCCGTTGATCGACGAAGACCCACCCAGCACTTTGCCGCGCGGCCAGAAGATTCGCCGCCCGCCTGCACCCGGATCGGGCTCGGTCTCGTAGCACCAGTTGACCCGTGGATCAGCGAACGTCTTGCCGAAACCAAGCGGAATGTGGATCCAGCGGTTGCGGTCCTCGCCGCCCGCTTCCAGCAGTATCACCCGGCACGATGCATCCTCCGTCAGCCGCGCGGCCAATACGCAGCCGGCGGAGCCTGCACCGACAATGACGAAATCAGCCTCCAGCCTGTCGCCTTCCGCGACCATATCACTACCGCAAGGGCGAGAATGCCGCCGGCACCACCAGCATGTTTTCCTGCTTCACCATATTCCCCGGCGGCGAACCCGGCGGCGGCCACACGCCGCTGGACATCGCCTGCGCGCGGATGCGCGACCGCTCGGCCGCATCCTTGTACGCCCAGATATGCACCCACTTGTTCAGTCCGCCGAGTTCCGAATACCAGCAGCCCACCAGCGGCGACAGCTTCACCCGTCCGGCGATCGCCGCACTCCACCGCTCGATCTGTCCCGGTATGGCGCCGGGCGCCAGCGTATAGCTGCGAATCTCATACATCCCACCCAGTTCGCGTGGTTCCAGCGGCGGTGAGAACGGCGCCGGGATGTAGATTTCGCTCTGCAACGATACACAGAACTCGCCGATTTTCGGCGGCCACTGCCCAGTCTTCGCGGCTTCGCCGCGCACCCGAGTGCGTTCCTCGAAGTTTTCATACGGCCACACATGAATCACACGATTCAGCGGCCCGATTTCGGTGTGCCAGAACGCCGCCAAAGGAGAGAACTTCGTCCGTACCGGCAGCGCCTCCCCGAAACGTTTCTCCACCTCCGGCACCGTCCCCGGCCTTACGTCGTAGCTACGCATCTCGATGATCATGATCGGGCGTCCTCCCACTGCAATTCGCCGGCGACCGTAAGCGGCTAGACCGGGCAGTCAACCCGACTCCACCAGATGGCACGCCACCACATGGCCAGGGCTGGGCTCGGTCGTCCGCGGCTCCTGCTCGCGGCACACCGGCATGACGTGCGGGCAGCGCGTGTGGAACCGGCAGCCTTTCGGCGGGTGCAGTGCGCTGGGGATATCGCCGGCGACACGCGCCCGGCTAGCGCGGCGCCGCGCGCGATCCGCCGGATGCATCACCGGTACCGCGGCGATCAGCGCCCGAGTGTAGGGATGCAGCGGCGCTGCATACAACGCACGCTTGTCCGCGGTTTCGACAATCTTGCCAAGGTACATCACTGCAACGCGCGTGGCGATATGCTTTACCACACTCAGATCATGAGCAATGAAAAGATATGTCAATCCCAGCTCCCGCTGCAGATCAGCCAGCAGATTGACGATCTGCGCCTGAATGGAAACGTCAAGCGCGGAAACCGGCTCGTCGCAGACAACGAAGCTGGGGTGCAGCGCTAGCGCGCGGGCAATGCCGATCCGCTGCCGCTGCCCGCCGGAAAACTCGTGCGGATAGCTGTCGCGCGTTCGCGCCGGCAGCCCGACCAGGTCCAGCATGCGAGTTACCGTCTGTCGGGCCTCCGCCGCACCACCTGCGATGCCATGGATTTCCAGCGGCTCTGCGATGATCTGTTCCACTGACATGCGCGGATTGAGCGCACCATACGGGTCCTGGAAAATGATTTGCATGGCCCGGCGCTTCTCCCGCAGCGTCTTGCCGGTAAGCCCGGTGATGCTGTCGCCGTCGAACCGGATCGCGCCGGCGGTTGGTTCGATCAATCGGATCAGCAGACGGCCCAGCGTTGATTTGCCGCAGCCGGACTCGCCCACCAGCCCCAGCGTTTCGCCGCGATTGATGGCAATCGCAACGTCATCCACGGCGCGCAGTGCCAGATTGTGCCGACGCAGCAGGGACCCGGCACGAACAGCATAGTGCTTGGACAACCCATCGGCCTCGACCAGCGGTGTCACGAGGCAACCAGCTCGGGCAAACGGATGCAGGCGGCGTCGTGGCCTGCCTCGGTGGGCATCAGTGCCGGGATCGCCGTGCCGCAGGCTGGGACTGCATGCGGGCAACGCGGCGCGAACCGACAACCCACGGGCCGGTGCAGCGGATCCGGCAGGCTGCCCGGAATCGCCAGCAACCGCTCGCGGTCGTCCGTCAGCGAGGGCACGCAGGCAAGCAGCCCGCGCGTATAGGGGTGCATCGGCCGATCGAACAGCCGATCCACCGGCGCCTGTTCCACGATCCGCCCAGCATACATCACCAGCACACGATCCGCCGTCTCTGCCACCACACCCATGTTGTGCGTGATAACGATGATCGCCATGCCGAACTCATCGCGCAGATCCAGCAACAGATCCAGGATCTGCGCCTGGATCGTCACGTCCAGCGCGGTTGTGGGCTCATCCGCAATCAGCAGGCGCGGTCGGCAGGCCAGCGCCATTGCGATCATGACCCGCTGACGTTGGCCGCCGGAAAGCTGATGCGGATAATCGTCCATCCGGCGAACGGCCGACGGAATGCCGACCTTCTCCAGCATCTCCAGTGCGCGGGCACGCAGCGCGGCCTGACCCATGCGCTCATGCGCCCGGATCGTTTCGGTGATCTGATCCCCGATGGTGAAAACCGGATTGAGCGACGTCATCGGCTCCTGAAAGATCATCGCCACCCCAGGGCCGCGAATGCGCTGCATCCGTGCATCCGACATCCGCGTGAGAACGGCCCCCTGGAACCGCACCTCGCCGGCCGCGATGCGCGCCGGCGGGCGTGGCAGCAGGCCCATGATAGTCAGCGCCGTCACGCTCTTGCCGCTGCCCGATTCGCCGACGATGCCGAGAATCTCGCCTTCATCGACGCTGAAACTGACATCCTCGATGGCGTTGATTTCCCCCCGGCCTGTAGCAAAGGCGGTCGTAAGGCCGGAAACCTCCAGCAGGCTCATGTCGCAAAGCCGGGGACTGAAGAAAAAAGCACCACCACAGAGACACAGCGACAGAGAGGTACTGTTGCCTGAGAACCTTCTCCCTGTCTCTGTGCCTCCGTGGTGAGTCTTCTCCTGTTCATCACTGCTGAATCCGCAGCCGCGGGTCGAGCACGTCGCGCAACCCGTCACCCAGCATGTTCAGCCCAAGCACCGTGATCATCAGCGCCGCGCCAGGTATGGCGATGATCCACGGCGCATCGGTCATGTACTGGCGCCCGTCCGCCATGATGTTGCCCCAGGTCGGCGTCGGCGGCACC
>DATIMO010000162.1:0-2447 GCA_035475215.1 Acetobacteraceae bacterium
CGCTCGGCGACCGTGCGAGCGCGATCCGGGTCGCTGCCGGACCGCTCCGCCAGACGGATCACGCCCAGTCCCACCGTGTGCGTCGGACCGATCCGACCATCCTGCAATCGCACCAGTTCCAGCGACCCGCCGCCGATGCCGGCGAGTATCCCGTCCGCCTTCGGAATGCCGCAGATCACGCCGAGGGCGGAATATTCACCTTCCTCATCGCCGGACAGGACGCGGATGGGAATGCCGGGCAGATCGGCTCCAAGGCGCCGCACGAACTCCGGTCCATTGCTGGCCTCGCGCACCGCAGCAGTCGCCAGCACTTCCAGCGGATCGGCGCGCATCGCCCGCGCAACCGCCAGATACCGCCGCATCACCGTGACCGCCTGACCCACCCCCTCCTGGTTCAACCGACCGGTCGCCTCCAATCCCCGCCCCAGCCGCAACACTGCCTTTTCGTTGAAGATCGCCACCGGATTGCGGCGATGCCCCTCGTACACGACCAACCGCACGGAATTCGAGCCGAGGTCCACCACGCCGCAACGCGGTGCCTCCTGCGACAGACGAAACGGCATGGGCTCAGTCCTGATTCACACGATCGGGCCGGCGATGCGGCGCCAGCGCTGACGCCATCCCCGGACCGTGCAACGCGGAACCTCGGCCGGACAGCGACGGATTGGTCATGAAGTAGTCGTGAGCGGAGACCGGCTTCTTGCCCGGCGGCACACGCCGCCACATTCCGTCCGGCTTGAGTTCCCAGGACTGCATCGTGTCCTTCAGATTGATCACCATGACCTGGTCCAGCACCTGGGCGTGCACTGTGGGATTGAAGATCGGCACCAGGGTTTCCACACGCCAGTCCAGGTTCCGCACCATCCAATCGGCCGTGCTGATATACACGCGGGCATGCCGGCCGGGCAGCGGGTGGCCGTTGCCGAAGACGCAGATGCGGCTGTGTTCCAGGAACCGGCCGACGATGGACTTAATGCGGATATTGTCTGACAGACCGGGTATGCCCGGGCGCAGGCAGCAGATGCCACGCACCACGCCCATGATCTTCACTCCGGCTGCGGACGCGCGGTACAGGGCGTCGATCAGTGACTCATCGACCAGACTGTTCATCTTGAGCCAGATGCCGGCCGGCTTGCCGGCGCGGGCGAAGGCGACTTCTTTTTCTACCAATTCCAGCAACGCCTTGCGCAAGGTCAGCGGACTGAAAGCGATGGCGTCCATCATCTCCGGTTCGGCATAGCCGGTCAGGTAATTGAACAGCCGCGCCGCGTCGCGTGTCAGCTCGGGGTCGGTGGTGAAGAAGGACAGGTCGGTGTAAATGCGCGCGGTGATCGGATGATAGTTGCCGGTGCCGAAATGTGCATAGGAACGCACGGCACCCGCCTCACGTCGCACCACCAATGACATCTTCGCGTGCGTCTTCAGCGACGCAAAGCCGTAGACAACCTGCACGCCGGCCGCTTCCAGCGACCGCGCGAGACGGATGTTCGCCTCTTCGTCGAAGCGGGCCCGCAATTCCACCACGGCCGTGACGAACTTGCCGGCCTCCGCTGCCTCGATCAGCGCCTTCACGATCGCGCTGTCGCGGCTGGTGCGGTACAGCGTCTGCTTCACCGCGACAACACTGGGGTCCCGCGCCGCCTGGCGGAGGAACTGTACCACCACATCGAAGCTTTCGAATGGATGGTGGACGATGATGTCCTTGGCACGGATCGCAGCGAAACAGTCGCCGCCGAAGTCGCGGATACGTTCCGGAAAGCGCGGCGTGTACGGCGGGAACAGCAAGTCCGGCCGATCATCGACGATAAGCTGCCGCAGATCCGCGACGCCCAGAATGCCGTCCTGGATGAAGGTCTCGTCCGGACTCGCGTCCAGCTCATCGGAGACGAATTCGCGCAGTTCCTCCGGCATGTCGGCGCTGAGACTGAGATGGATCGCAACGCCGCGGCGGCGGCGCTTCAGCGCCGTTTCATATGAGCGGACCAGATCTTCCGCCTCTTCCTCGAACTCGACGTCGGTGTCCCGGATCAGCCGGAACATCCCTTGGCCGGTGACGCGGAAGCCAGGGAACAGCTTGTCGAGGAAACGGCCGACCGTGTCTTCAAGCATCACGAAGCGGATCGGCCGCTCGGCAGCCGCCGGCAGCCGGACGAAGCGCTCCACCTGCGATGGCAGCGGGACCAGCGCGCGCATGCTGTGCCCATCATGCGCGCGCAGCAGCTTGAGCGCGATGACCAGGCCCATGTTGGGAATGAACGGGAACGGGTGCGCCGGGTCGATCGCCAGCGGGGTCAAAACCGGGAACACCCGCTCCATGAACCAGGCTTCCAGCCACGCCAGATCTTCCGCCGGCAACGTGCGAGTGTCGCATACCTCGATCCCTGCGTTTTGCAGCAGGCCGCGCAGCTCGCGCCAGACGAGCTGCTGATCGATCAGCAACGCCTCCG
>DATIMO010000163.1:0-2049 GCA_035475215.1 Acetobacteraceae bacterium
TCTGGAATGGCCGCGAAAATCTGGCGGAACAGCAGCGTTGCGGTGGCTGAGGCGATCAGCGGCACGGTCAGTCCGGTGAACGTGTTGATCAGATGCAGGTTCGACATCACCGCATAAGTCGGGATGATCCGCACCTCGACCGGCAGCATCAGGGTGATGAAAATCAGCCAGAACGCGGTGCGGCGGAACGGAAACCGGAAGAACACCACCGCAAAGGCCGAAAGCAGTGAAATAACGATCTTGCCCAGCGCGATCGTCACCGCCATGCCGCCCGAGATCAGCAGCATGTGCCACACCGGCTGGGTACTCTGCGACCCGCGGACCAGCACGCGACCATACGCCGCAAACCCCTGATCACCGGGCAGCATCGACAGATCTCCGCGCAGGATCGCCCCGGAATCCTGCGTCGATCCGGCCAGCGCCAGCCACACCGGAAGGGCAAACAGCACGACCCCAAGAACCAGCACGGCATGGGCCAGCCAGTCCGGACGTTCGCGCGGGATCGACTCCGTCTCCGGACTTTCGAACGGACGGGTATGCGGCACCAGTCCGGCAGCTTTCAGCGTCTCGCTCACGCCTTGGCTCAGAATCGCCGACGATGCGTGCGCTGCGGGCGCTGGCGGTTGGACAGCGTCAGCGACACCCCGGCGCAGACCAGACCCATCGCGGCCGGCAGCAGCCACGCCGGCCGCATCAGCACCGGCATCACCAGATCGTCCCACATCCAGAGACTGAGGCGCGCCTGAAGTCCACCCTCGATCACCTGCAACAGGTCGTGATCCAGCATGAACAGCGCCGCGCCCAGAGGCACATTCGGTGGGCCGAGCGCTGCCGTGGCGACGGCGCCGACGAGAAACACCGCGGCCAGAACGGCCAGGACGCGCTGGGTGATCACATGAACAGCTTCTCGCCTTTCAGCCCATCATACAAGGAGGATACGAACTCGCCGTAGCCATTGTAGATCTGCGTCGGCACCCGCTCATTCGTGCCGATCACCCGCTCGGTCGCCTGGCTCCAGCGCGGATGCGGCACCGCCGGATTGACATTGGCCCAGAAGCCGTACTCGTCCGGGGCGATCTGCGCCCACATGGTCTGCGGGCGCTTTTCGGTGAAGCTGACCTTCACGAACGACTTGCCGGACTTGAAGCCGTATTTCCATGGCAACGTCATGCGCAGCGGCGCGCCGTTCTGCTTCGGCATGTCTTTCCCGTACATGCCGGTCGAGATGAACGCCAGCTCGTTGCCGGCTTCTTCCATGGTGACACCTTCCACGTATGGCCAAGGGTAGATAGGCTCGTTCAGACCGGGCATCACCTTGGGTTGCTCGACCGTCGTGAACACCATGTATTTGGCCGATCCGAGCGGTTCGGCGAGGTTCAGAAGCTGGCTCATGGGAAACCCGGTCCACGGTACCACCAGCGACCAGGCCTCGACGCAGCGGTGGCGATAGACGCGCTGTTCAAGCTTGACCTGCTTCAGCAGGTCTTCATAGGCGATGGTGCGCGGCGTCTTCACCAGCCCGTCGATCTGGATCGACCAGGGGCTGATCGTCATTTTCTGCGCCGCCTGCCACAGATCCTTGTCTTCGCTGAACTCGTAATAGTTGTTGTAGGTGGTCACATTCTTTTCGGGCGTGATGGCGCGCCCGGGCTTGTATTTCTCGTTCATCGGCGGCGCCGTCGCGGCATCGGCGCGCGACGCCCGCGGCAGCCCTCCCGCCGCCATGGCCAATCCCGCGCCCGCCAGCAGCGCGCGGCGGTTCAGCACGACAGGTTCCGGCGAGGCCAGACTCTCCGGCAATTCCCAGCCGCGTCGGTGGATGATGTTCATGGCAATTGCTCTCCCAGTGGTGGTCGCCGGATTGTCGGACGGTCCAGCTTGCGGGACATTACACCATCCTCGAGGAGGGACCCATGCATCTCGCCCGTTTTCCCCGCGTCCGCCTGTTCCCCGCGCCGACCCCGCTGGAGCCACTGCCGAACCTGACCCGTCATCTCGGCGGCCCGCGGCTGTGGATCAAGCGCGACGACTGCACGGTGGTGGCGACCG
>DATIMO010000164.1:0-3416 GCA_035475215.1 Acetobacteraceae bacterium
GCCCTGTCTCCGGGGCGAGCGGCCCACCCAAAAACCCCCTTACCGACCGCACCGCCTGCCGCAACCGGTGCGTATTCTCCACCAGCGCGATCCGCACGTGCCCGTCCCCATGCTCCCCGAACCCCACGCCCGGAGCAACCGCCACCTTCGCCCGCTCCAGCAGCAGCTTGGAAAACTCCAGGCTCCCCAATCCCGCATACCGTTCCGGGATCGGCGCCCACACGAACATCGAGCCCTCCGGCACCGGCACGTCCCACCCGGCCGCAGCCAACCCCCGCACCAGCACGTCCCGCCGCTCCCGATACAACCCGCGCATCGCCTCCACACACTCCTGCGGACCGTTCAGGGCCGCAGCCGCCGCCACCTGGACCGGCGTGAACGCGCCATAGTCCAGATACGACTTCATCCGCGCCAAAGCCGCGATCAGCCGCGCATTCCCGGCCGCGAACCCCATCCGCCACCCCGGCATCGAATACGTCTTGGACAGCGACGTGAACTCCACCGCCACCTCCTTCGCCCCCGGCACCTCCAGGATCGAAGGCGGCCGCCGCTCCCCGAAATAGATCTCCGCATACGCCAGGTCCGACATCACCCAGATCTCGTTGCGTCGCGCAAACGCCACGATCTCCCGGTAGAACTCCAGATCGGCCAAAACGGCCGTCGGATTGGACGGGAAATTCACGATCAGCGCCGTTGGCTTCGGCACCGAGTGCCGTACCGCCCGATCCAGCGCCCGCAGCATCGCCTCCCCCGGTTCCGCCGGCACCGACCGCACCGAGGCTCCGGCAATGACGAACCCGAACTGATGGATCGGATAAGACGGGTTCGGCACCAGAATCGTATCGCCCGGCGACGTGATCGCCGCCGCCAGATTCGCCAGCCCCTCCTTGGACCCAAGCGTGGCGATCACCTCCGTCTCCGGGTCCAGCGCCACGTCGAACCGTCGCGCGTAGTACCCGGCCAGCGCCCGCCGCAGCCCGGGGATCCCCTTGCTGACGGAATACCGGTGCGTCCGCGGGTCCTGCACCGCGTCCACCAGCTTCGCCACGATATGCGCTGGAGTCGGGCTGTCCGGATTGCCCATCCCCAGATCGATGACATCCTCACCCACCGCGCGGGCGCGTGCTTTCGCGGTGTTCACTTCGGCAAAGACATAAGGCGGCAGGCGTCGGATTCGGTGGAACTCGTCGGAATGCATCGGCACGGCTCTTTCGGATTCGCGCCGCTATTGTAGCAACTGCGCCATCCCGCCGCGACCAGCCGCAACCGACATCACCTGAATTGCCCCTCGCGGTACACCGTTCGCTGCCAGCGCCGCCGCGATCGCCTGCGCCCGCGCAAATCCCAACGTCACGCCCTGCTCCTGCGCCGTCGGATCGGCCGAGGCCGCATCACCGCGCCCCAGCGCCTCGATGATCCGGTTTCCCCGCTTCCCCGCCAGGGCCTTGATGCCCGGCAGCGACGCAGGCGGCACCGAAGCAGCCCCCGGCGCGAATTCGATCTCCACGGTATTCGCAGGGCTCGGCGCCGGAGCGGGCGCCGGTGCAGGTGCCGCCGCGGGCGGCAGAGCAGCCAGCGTGCTGCCGGGCGGAGTAGGCGGTACGCCCATGGAAGGCACACTCGCCGCAGCCATTGCCTCAGGCGGAGCAGCCGCCGGCGAGTTGGCAGCACTCACCGCCCCGCCCCCAGCCCCAGCCTGCACGTGTCCCGGTGGTGCGCCTATGCCGGTAAGCGACGGACTCGGTGGCGGAGCCGTGGGCAACGCGGGCAACGGCGCCGCCGGTCCGGGTTGCGGCAGCGGTGCGCTCGTCACCGGACCGACCGGTGCTTTCTGCGGTGCCGGGGCCACACGGGGCGCCGGCTGCGGCACTGCCGGGGCTGCCGCAGGTGCGGGTGCGGGTGCCGCCGGCCCAGGCGGAGCCGTCGCTGCCGCAAGACTCGCCGACGCCACACCGGGTCCTTTCGGCAACGGCTGACCCGCGCCCGGAACGGGCGGAGCAGCACTTCCCACTCCGAACAACCCCGGCGAAGCCGCCGGTGACGATGGGTCGGTCAACGGTGCTGCCGCAGCCACATGCTGGGCATTCGCCCGATCGGCGATCAACCCGTTGGAGATATGCTCCAGCGCTGCCATGTCGGGCGGAGTCGGATTCTCCGGCACCGAGGCCAGATTGGGATACGGCTGGTTCGCCCCTGGCGGCGGTTCATGCTGGCGCCAAATCGCGCCGCCTTCTCGCGAGTGGAACCAGTTGGCCGGATTCAGCGAAGCGCACCCGCTCAGCAGCGCCAGGCCGGCGACCGCCGCGCAACGCAGCGCCGCACTCCGTCCCGCTTGTAGCCATTTGTGGCGGCGGCTACTTTGCCCCCCCATCTCATTCACCGACATCGAATCAGGCCCTGCCCCCGCGCATTCGCCGCCAATCGACGGCTGATGTAGCGGACGGTGCGGCCCACGGAAAGGACGCCTCTGATGGCCACCACCGAAAAGCCCGAGAGCACCGGGTTCAAGCTGCCCGACCCAGAGGTGGTCAGCCGCTCCATGGCCGATATCGCCGAACGATCGCAACGCATCGTCAGCGAATGGCTGAAGCGCCAGAAGGCAGAACGCCCCGCCGCCGATCCGCTGAACATCGGCAACGCGTTCCTGGAAATGACCGCCCGGATGATGGCCAACCCCGCCCGCGTCATGCAGGCCCAGCTCGGCTTCTGGCAGGACTACATGACGCTCTGGCAGAACACCGCCAAGCGCATGATGGGCATGGACGCCAAGCCGGTGATCGACGCCCCTTCGTCCGACCGCCGCTTCCGGGACGATGCCTGGCGCGAGAACGAGGTCTTCGACTTCATCAAGCAATCCTATCTGCTGTCCGCCCGCTTCGTGCAGGACGTGGTGAAGCAGGTGGACGGCATGGAGCCGAAAACCGCCCAGAAGGTCGATTTCTACGCTCGCCAGTTCATCGATGCGATGAGCCCGTCCAACTTCCTGCTCACCAACCCGGAAGTTCTCCGCAAGACGGCCGAAACCGGGGGCGAAAACCTGCTCAAAGGCCTTAACAACCTGCTGAGTGATCTGGAGCGCGGCAAGGGCAAGCTGCGCATCAAGATGGCCGACATGGAGGCTTTCAGACTGGGCGAGAACATTGCCGTCTCGCCGGGCAAGGTGGTCTTCCAGAACGAGCTCATGCAGTTGATCCAGTACTCGCCCACCACGCCGCAGGTGCTGAAGCGCCCGCTGCTGATCGCGCCACCATGGATCAACAAATTCTACATCCTGGATTTGCGTCCCAAGAACAGTCTGGTGCGCTGGGCGGTCAGCCAGGGCCACACCGTCTTCATGATCTCCTGGGTCAATCCGGATGAGCGTCTGGCCGAAAAGGGCTTCGACGACTACATGACCGAGGGTTATCTGGCAGCTC
>DATIMO010000165.1:0-2690 GCA_035475215.1 Acetobacteraceae bacterium
CGGCAACTGAACCAGGATTGCGCCCCGGCGGGGCCGATGATGGCGTGAATAACAATTCAGGGGGATATCCCGATGCATGATCTCATGCACCAGGGCGGAGGGGGGCTGTATCCCTTGGCTGGCCTTGTGGTCGGCCTGTTGGTGGGGCTGACCGGCGTCGGCGGAGGTTCGTTGATGACCCCGCTGCTGATCCTGATGTTCGGCGTTCATCCGGTGACCGCCGTGGGCACCGACCTGTTGCAGGCCGCCGCGACCAAGACTGCCGGTACTGCCGTGCACGGGGTCAGCGGCACCGTGGAATGGCGCATCACCGGTCGTCTTGCCTGCGGCAGTGTGCCGGCCGCCGCATTGACCATTCTGGCCTTGTCGTTCGGTGTGCACGACGCTGGCGCACCCCGGGCAATTTCCCTGCTGCTCGGCGTTGCGGTGATCCTGACGGCGCTTGCCCTGCTGTTTCGTGGTCCGCTGCTGCGCGCGACGGCGGCACATTCGGTGGCGATGTCGGACCACCTGGTGGCGAGATTGACGGTGCTGGCCGGCATAGTGCTGGGCGTGCTGGTCACCATAACGTCGGTCGGTGCCGGGGCGCTCGGCGTCGTGATGTTGGCGTTCCTGTATCCGCGGCTGCCCACGCCGCGGATTGTTGCGGCCGATATTGCCCATGCCGTGCCGCTGACGCTGCTGGCCGGGCTGGGTCACTGGTGGTTGGGAACGATCGATTGGTCGCTGCTGGGCAGTCTTTTGCTGGGCTCGGTGCCGGGTGTCGTGGTCGGCAGTCTGATCGCCACGCGCGTGCCGGAGATGGTGCTGCGGCCGGTGCTGGCGGCGGTGCTGATCCTGGTCGGCGGGCGGTTGCTGGGGTGAGGTCGGGTCAGTCGTCGGGTGGGTTGGCGCGCTGCACGTGTCTGGCGCGCGCTGGTCAAGAGCGCCCCGGCTATCACCGGCTCGATGCCCTAGGACTTGTCGCCAGCGGTGCCGGCCGAGATGGCCCAGCCTGGAGGCCGCAGCACGCCCCGAGATGAGCTTCGTGCCGGTCAAGTCGGCCGCGCGGCAGGCCGCCGCCATGGTGCTGTCGGTCCGCACGTTGCTGGTGAAACAACGCACCCAACTGGTCAACGCCCTGCGCGGGCACGCGGCAGAGTTCGGCGTGGTTGCGGCCATTCACGGGAATCACGGAAGCGAGCCGATTCTTGTGCAGGATCGTGTATTCGCATATCCAAGTGCATTGATAACGTCGCCATACCGGTGCTCGAACCCCACCACCTGCTCCGGCGACAGCACGTCCCGCCATTTGGAAACGACACGGGAGTGGACATGCGTGTTCGCGGCCAGCGTCGCGTCGTCCATCCGACTGACGTCCTCGGTGGCGGCGATCGGCACGGCGATGTCGCATTCCGCCGGGGTGAAGCCGAGATGACGGAAGATCGCCAGCATACAGCTATCGAAATCCGTCATGACTTCTTCCAGCTTCACCTGCAGCACCTCGGGCGTGTGCAGCGGTCATGCCCGCATGGCATCCAGCGTGCACGCCGTATAGCCATCGAGCTCGAACTGCAGGCCGGCTTCCTGGTCACGAAGCAGCAGGTTCTGCTGATAGGACTTGCCGCTCAGGCGGGAGAGCCACTCGCGTTTCCATGGCTCCGGCCGGTGCTGAAAGGACAGATCGACGCGCGGCCATGTGATCGGCGCGGTCTGATCGAAATCGGTGTTGGTGCACCAGGCTTCGTCCGTGCGGCGGTGATACAGATAGCTGGAAACCCAGATGTCCCGAGGATCGCGCACAACCCGTATCGCGCGGAACGATCGGGCAATCTGGAAGCCGGGCAGCGAGTGTCCCAACAGGACGATGTCGATTGCTGGATCTATCTTCCGGGCCATGCCGAACAGTGTTGCCAGCCGGAGATTCAGCCGCTCGGCCAGCTTGCGCAACGTGTAGTGGAACAGCGTCGTGCCCGCCTTGTGGTAGGTGAACACCAGCATTTGCGGACGCGCCATTACCCGTTCCATTCCCCGTCACGAAGCCTGTAACGATAGCAGAATGGCGTTACATCCGCACGCGAATATTGCCGAAAACATCCAGCGACGCGTGACCCCCATGCGGCACCAGGCAGGTCGCATCGTATTCCTGCACGATCAGCGGACCGCCGCGCGGAGCGTCCGACAACCCCGCGCGGTCCATCACCGGGATGTCGATCCAGCCGGTCTCCGCGAACCACGCCCGCCGACCGCTCGGCACATCCAGAGCGACCGGCGGGATCGCGGCCGGTAATCGTGGCTGTGCCGGAATGCCGCGAGCAATCACCGAGAATCCGACAAGCTCAACCGGTTCATCCGGCGGTGCGCGGAAACCGTAGGTGCGTTCATGCTCGGCGGCGAACCGGTCGGGCAACGTCTTGAGCAGGCTCGCGGCGTCCTGATCCGCCAGCGCCACTTCGATCTCGCTCGATTGTCCAACATAGCGGGCGAGCGCCGTCCGGCGATAGGCAGTTTGCGATCGGTCGAAGCCATCCCGCGTCAGGCGTGTCTCTCCGGCCGTGGCCAGTGCGTCCAGCACTGCGCCGACCTGCACCGGATCGGCGGCATCGACGCGGGTTCGGAGACTTTGCGTCAGATGATGTTCGGTATCGGCCACCAGCAGGCCCAACGCACTGAACACGCCGGGCAGAGGAGGCACGATGACCTGTCTGATG
>DATIMO010000166.1:0-2415 GCA_035475215.1 Acetobacteraceae bacterium
TGCTACGGGCGCGGCGGGACGGCACCGACGGTAACGGATGCCAGTCTGGTGCTCGGGTATTACGATCCTGGATTCTTCCTCGGCGGTCGGATGGCGCTGGATCGTTCGGCGGCGGAGTGCGCGCTGGCAAGTGTGGGTGCAAGGCTGGGCCTGTCGGCGGTGCAGACCGCGTGGGGGATCCATCGAATGGTGGTGGAGAACATGGCCGCGGCCGCGCGCATCCATATCGTGGAAAGGGGCAAGGACCCGCGGCGCTACGCGATGGTCGGATTCGGCGGCGCCGGCCCGGCGCATGCCGCGGAGGTAGCGCGCATTCTTGGCGTGCGGCAGGTGCTCATTCCTCCGGCATCGGGCGCGGCGTCCGCGCTAGGTTTCCTGGCGGCGCCACTGTCGTTCGAGCAGGTTCGCAGCAGCCCGGTGCGGCTGGATACGCCCGGCGCAGCCGCGGCGATCGATTCGGTGTTGCTCGAACTGGAAGCGGCGGCCCAAGCGACGCTGGTCGAAGCCGGTGTGGCAGAGGCCGATGTGGTGGTCGAGCGCTCAGCCGATATGCGGCTGGAAGGGCAGATGCACGAGATCAACGTGGTGCTGCCGGACGGCCCGATCACCGAGGCACGCATGCCGGAGATTCGCGCCGGTTTCGCGGGGGTCTATGCCGCGCGCTATACGTCGGTGTACGAAGGGGTCGGCGTCCAGGCGATTTCGTTTCGTGTGCGGTGTCGTGGTCCGTTGCCGGAACTGGCGCTGACCGAGGCGGGCGCGAATGCCGGCGGGCGTGCGCTGAAGGGATCGCGACTGGCTTTCTTCGGCGATGGGTTCATGGATACGCCGGTTTATGACCGCTATGCGCTGGCTCGCGGTGTGGACATTGCCGGTCCGGCCATTATCGAGGAGCGGGAGGCGACCACCGTCATTTTGCCGGGTGACCGGATGCATGTGGATGCGAGTGGATCGCTGGCGATCGAGATCGGAGTGGCGGCCGCGCCGGCCGCGCGCGTAACCGCGGAAACACCAGTAGCCGAAGCCGCCGCGCTGATCGAGGCGGACCCGGTTTCGCTCGAGATCATGTGGAGCCGCCTGGTCACGGTAGTGGAGGAGATGTGGCAGACCATCTGCCGCACCGCGTTCAGCCTGATCGTGTCGGAGGCTCAGGATTTCGCCTGCGATCTGCTGGACGCGCAGGGCGAGAGCCTGGCGCATTCGCCGCGTGCCATGCCGGTCTTCAACCTGACGCTACCGCGCGCGGTGAAGGCGCTGCTGGAAAAGTTCCCACCGCATACGCTGCGGCCTGGCGATGTGCTGATCACCAACGATCCATGGCTGTGCGCCGGGCACCTGTTCGACATCGCGGTGGTGACGCCGGTGTTCCGTAACGGCGCAATGGTGGCGCTGACCGGCACGGTGGGTCATGTCGGCGATATCGGCGGCACCAAGGACAGCCTGCGTGCGCGGGAGATCTACGAGGAAGGCATCCAGATCCCGCCCATGAAGCTGTACCGAGGCGGCGAGGCCAACCACGATCTGCTGACGCTGATCGGCGAGAACGTCCGCAAACCGGAAGAGGTGCTGGGTGATATCCATTCGTTCGTCGCTGCCAACGCGCTAGGGGCGGAACGATTGGTGGCGTTCATGGACGAGTACGGGATGCATGACCTGCGTGCGCTTGCGCATGTGGTGCAGACTCGCGCCGAGCGCGCGATGCGCGATGCGATTCGGGCACTGCCGGACGGGGTTTACCGGTCGGAAATCTGGAACAATCCGCTTGGGCAGAAGCTGCGTTATCCGCTGAAGATCACGGTTCAGGGCGATGCAGTCGAGCTGGATTTCGAGGGCGCTCCGGCGCAGCTTCCACAAGGCGGGCTGAATTGCACATTCAGCTACACCGCCGCGCATTCCTGCTACCCGATGAAATGCATGCTGAGCCCCGAGGTGCGCAGCAATGCGGGCTGCTACCGCCCCTTCACCGTGAAGGCGCCGGTGGGTTCGGTGCTGAATTGCGACAAGCCGGCTTCGGTGAATCTGCGGACCCGGGTTGGCTGGTACATTGCACCGAACATTTTTCGTGCGTTGGCGGACGCTGCGCCGGATCGGGTGCAGGCAGCGACCGGACTGCCGGTTGCGGTCAATATCTATGGCCGCGATGCCGACGGGCAGGTCTATGCGGACCATTTCTTCATGGGCGCCGGGCAGGGCGGCTCGGCCCATGGCGATGGCAAGTCGGCGCTGCTGTATCCGACATCAGCGGCCAATACGTCTGTGGAGTTGATGGAGGTGCGGGCGCCGGTGTTGGTGCTGGAGAAAAGTTACGTGACGGATTCTGGTGGTCCGGGCCGGCATCGCGGTGGACTTGGCGTGCGCACGCGCTTGCGGAAGCTGCACGATGACGGGTTGCCGACGCTGGCCTCCGTGTATCCG
>DATIMO010000167.1:0-3281 GCA_035475215.1 Acetobacteraceae bacterium
GAACCAGCCCTCGGCGTCGAGGGCACTGCCGGGCGGATCGCCGTAATAGGCGCTGCATACCCAGGGTCCGCGCACCATCAGATCGCCGAACTGGGCGCCGTCCCAGGGCAGTTCGATTCCGTTGTTGACGATTTTCATGTCAATGCCTGGCAGCACACGCCCCTGCTTGAGGCCAAGGCACAGCCGCCCGGCCCGGTCCAGCCCGGCATGGGCGGGTTTCGGCTGGTTGTAGGTGCCCACCGGAGACAGCTCTGTCATGCCCCAGCCGTGCTCCACCTGAATGCCGTATTCGTTGCCGAACGCCTCGATCAACAGCGGCGGACAGGCGGAGCCGCCGGTCATGATGCGCTGCGTCGTGGCCAGGCGTTCTCCACTGGCGCGCAGATGTGCCAGCAATCCCATCCAGACGGTTGGCACCCCGGCCGCCATGGTGACGCGTTGTTCGTTCATAAGCTTGGCCAGACTGGCGCCGTCCAGATGCCGGCCCGGCAGCACCAATGCCGAGCCTGCCATCGCGGCCGCATATGGAATGCCCCAGGCATTGACGTGGAACATCGGCACTACCGGCAACACGCGATCGACAGCGCGCAGCGCAATCGCATCGGCCGTGTTGATGGCGTAGCCGTGCAGCACGGTGGCACGGTGGCTGTAAAGCACACCCTTCGGCCGCCCGGTGGTGCCTGAGGTGTAGCAGAGGGAGGATGCGGTGTTCTCGTCGAAGCTCGGCCATTCGTACTCGGTGTCGGCGGCATCGGTCAGTTCGTCGTAGCAGAGCAGCCGCATGTCGTCGGGCAACGGCAGTTCCGGCATGTGCGCGCGATCGGTCAGCAGGACGATCGCGCGGACATGGCCGGTGATGCGCGGGGCCAACCCGCGCAGCAGATCGACGAACCTGGCATCCGCGAACAGCATTCGATCGGCGGCATCGTTGATGATGTAAGCAATGTCGTCCGGATGCAGGCGCGGGTTGATGGTGTGGCAGATCGCCCCCATGCCGGGCGCGGCGTAGTAGATCTCCAGGTGGCGGTGGCCGTTCCAGGCCAGCGTGCCGACCCGGTCGTGCGGCGCGATGCCATGCGCAATGAGCGCCCGGGCCAGGCGCCGCGCGCGGCCTTCGAGCTCGGCCCAGGTGGTGCTGTGGATCGCGCCTTCGTGGGTTTTCGACACGATGTCAGTGCCGCCGTGGTGCCGCGCGGCGTGGCGGAGCAGCGACGCGATCAGCAGCGGCTGCTGCTGCATCAGGCCCAGCATGAGCGGAACCTCCTATCGTTTTGTGTAAATCTGGTGCCGCTTCTGCCGGCGGTCCAGCCGTGCTTTGATCGCAGCATGTGATGTGGAGATCGGTGATGGAGCCTCGACTTGCCCTGATCGTCGGCGCCGGATCGGGACTGTCCGCCTCGTTGGCGCGACTGTTCGCGCGGCACAACATGCAGGTCGCGCTGGCGGCGCGCAATGCGGACAAGCTGGCCGCGCTGTGCGCCGAAACCGGCGCAGCGTCGTTTGCCTGTGAAGCCAGCGAGTCCGAGGAAGTGGCGGGGCTGTTCGATGCCGTTGTGGCCTCGCTCGGGGAACCTGACGTGGTGGTTTACAACGCCAGCGGGCGGGCGCGCGGGCCGTTCGTGACGCTGGTGCCGGAGGAGGTGGCGCGGGCCATTGCGGTCAGCGCCTATGGCGGATTCCTGGTGGCGCAACAGGCGGCAAGGTTGATGGTGCCGAAGCGATCGGGGGCCATCCTGTTGACCGGCGCCTCGGCCTCGGTGAAGGGCTATCCGCAGTCGGCGCCGTTCGCGATGGGCAAGTTCGCGCTGCGCGGACTGGCGCAGAGCATGGCCCGCGAACTGGCGCCGCAGGGCATCCACGTGGCGCATTTCGTGATCGACGGGACGATCCGCAATCCGGGTCGTGTGGAGGCGGCGGACAATCCCGATTCCATGCTCGATCCGGACGCGATCGCAGAAAGCTACTGGAACGTGCTGAAACAGCCGCGCAGCGCCTGGACGTGGGAGCTGGAGCTGCGGCCCTGGGTGGAGCGGTTCTGAGCGGCAATCAGGATCGCCGACCGAAACAGAGGTTACGTTGCCAATTTGTTGTGGGACGTTCGGGCACTGCCGCAGTGCGGCTTGCTTGCACGCCCCGCAGGTGGCACAGTGGCGCAAGTCAAGTCCGCTGATCCGAAAGGACGCTGATGTTATACGAATTGCGCGTCTATGAATGCGTTCCCGGCCGCCTGCCTGACCTGCTGAAGCGGTTCGACACCATCACGCTGAAATTATGGGACAAGCACGGCATCCGGCAGGCCGGCTTCTGGACCACAGTGATAGGTGAGTCGAACCAGACATTATACTACCTGCTGGCCTGGGAATCGCTGGCCGAGCGCGAGCAGAAATGGGCCGGATTCACGGCCGACCGCGACTGGCAGGCGGCGCGGGCACAGACTGAAGCGAACGGCGCAATCGTCGCGAAAGTTACGAATGCGATCCTGGCGCCCACCGCTTTTTCATCGGTCAGATAGCGCTGACGCGGTGCGCGTTGTGGGCCCCACGGCGCGCACCGGAACCGCAAGATTCAGATTTTCGGCCCCATCTTGTTGGTGCCGATGCGTCCATGCACCTTGATCACATCGATCGCGGCAGCGATCATGTGCGTTGCCATCTGCTGGTACCGTGCGTCGAGCGCCGGGAACGGATTCGGGTGCAACACGTTGTTTGAGTAGATGGCACCCGCCCGGCTCCAGTAGCGATGATACCGGATTGTGGCTTGCACGAAAGTCGCGTGGATCCGCAGGAACGGAACCGCCGCCTCGAACAGCGACCCGCACACCAAAGTGGCGCCGGCATTATCGGCGCTATATCCGGCGACGCTGACATCCGTTCCCACCGGAACCGAGTTGTTGAAGGTGGTATAGTGATCGGAATCACTGCCGATCTTCACGTTTGCACCGGCAATCCCAAGATGCACCAGCCAATCGCCTCGGCTGACCAGGCACTGATCCTGATAAGCATTCTCGAGCGCAGCAAGAGCGTCCGCGTTGGTACTGCCTTTGCCCAGGGTCTTGAACACCGCCATGATTGTTCCGGCCAGCAGACGCGGCACAGAACCGTCGCTGTAATATTCGAAGGCTTCCGCCTCAGCCGCGGCTTCGTCGCATTTGTCACCGAATGTGGCGAGCGTGTTGGCGGCGGTCACCCAGTCCTTGGCCCTGGCCTGGGGATGTCAGAATTTCTGTGTGCGAGGCGATGATTATCTCGCCCCCATGTTGGGCAATTGAGCGTATCGGGCGA
>DATIMO010000168.1:0-5058 GCA_035475215.1 Acetobacteraceae bacterium
GCCAGCAGTTACGGTTCCGCCGGATCACTGCTGGTTCTGCTGCTGTGGATCTATTATTCCGTGCAGATATTTCTGCTCGGCGCCGAATTCACCAAGACGTATGCCGAATGGCGGCTCGGTGGCCACAAGCCGGAATTGCAGCACGCGGCGCGAGAGCCGGATGCCTCGCGCCGCTGATCCACTCAGGCGCGTGACGTCTTCGCGCCTGTTGCCTCTCGGACATTGCGATCGATCTCTCCGGCAGCCTGCCGGCCAGCGTCCACCGCCACGTTCATCGCACCGTGAGCCGCCTGCATGCCGCGATCGGCCAACTCCTGAGCAGTCTGCTGGACCGCCTCGCGCGCGCCCTCCACCGTCTCTCCCAGATACTGACGCTCCAGTTCCGTCGGGGGCAGCAAGGTGCCGAGCACCGCCCCGGTCAGCACACCGAGCGACCCGACCAGTACCGGATTGGCAGCAATCGTTGCCAGCACATCCGTGCTCCGTCCTGCCGCCTGGCGGACCCGTGCATAGCTATCATTGGCTGCGTCCCCGAGCTGATTCGTACGGCGGCTCAGCCGATTGCCGATATCGGCCGCGGTATCGCGCCATCCCTGCGCGGTATCACCGGCCCAGTCGGAGGCACGCCGCATGCTGTCGCTTGCCTTGTCCCCGAGCTGATTAGTCCGGCGACTCAACCGATCGCCGATATCGGCAGCGGAATCACGCACCCCCTGCGCGGTCTCGCCGGCCCAGTCGGCAGCCTGCTGCACGCTGTCGCTGACCGAATCGCGTGCGGCGAATAATGCTTCTTCAACACGGTCGGCAAAGGATTGCGCGGTGTCCTGAGCCTGCCGGGTCACGCCCAGCACCTTGCCGCGCGCCTCTATCACTCGGCCGCGAAAATCGGTTTCGCTTTCGTCCGGATTGCGAACCACCGCCTTTCCGGACTGCCACGCCCGATATCTGATATCGCCGCCATCGTTTCCCAGGCCGCTGGGGTATGGCTTGCGATAGACTACTCTCTCCCGCGGTCGCGGCCCGGCTATCATCAGCCAGGCAAGACCGATGCCCGCTAGAACCACCGGCAACGGCCGGTCGCGCACCGATTGCGTCAGATTGCGGGTGAAATCGGCGCCCTGGCTGCTGCGCATGTAATGCAGCGCCTCATCCACCATCTGGCCCGGAGAAAGCCGCTCCGACAATTCGTGCAGCCGGCTGTCCAGCCGCGCTCGGGTAGCGTGCAGATCACGCTCGATCGCCGCCGGGTCGTCGATATGATCAGACATCAGACATGTCCCTTCACGACCTGGGCATCAGCCCGCAGGTTGCGCGCAGTGCGATACGGAGCGAGCTTGTCGATCGACAGCATCGTGATACCCGAACGGGTCAGCAATCCACCGATCACCGCAACGATTGCGCCAATAACCAGATAAGCCGCCCATGGCTTGATGACGTATTCAAGCGCGGCGACGCCGGCGAGCAACAGAATGATCAATCCGGCAAACCCGACGAACATTCCACCGAATACCCACACCAGCGCCATGACCGCGCGGTCGATCTTCCGATCCAGTTCGGCGCGCGCCAGTGCCAACTCGCCGCGCACCAGTTCCTGCGCGTCATGAGCCACGTCGCCCACAACATCGCGCAGGCTTCGGCTCGATGTCACATCATCCATGATACATCGTTCCCGGATAGGTGGTTTCGGCGCGGGACTGCCAATCCGTCTCCGGCTCGGATCGCGCAGCGCGGGAAGCGCCGTCGCCGGCGTGGCTCGGACGCCGGTCAGGAGACGTAGCCTGCTCGGTGGCAAGGCGCGCCATTCGGGCCAGCGCGAAACCGGCAGCAATCGAAGCGCCGGCAAACAGCGCCGGCTGGCGACGGGCGAACCCCTCGATTTGCGAGAGCAGGCCTTGCAGATCATTACGGTGCAATCGCTCCGCAACCGACGACAACTCATCGGCCCCACGCGCAACCAGATCGCCGAGCCAACCCTGGTCATTCTGCTTCAGCGCGTCCGCCGTGCGATGCACGGAACTGGCCGCCTGGCGCATCTGGGCCGCCGCGCGGTCCTTCTGGTGCTCCGCTTGGGAGCCCATCCTGTCCTTCACATCTTCGACAAGATCCGCGGCGCTGTTGCGCGCCTCACCAGCCAATTGCTTCGCCTGACGGACGCCTCCCTGTGATCCGGGAGCGGCAGTTCCCCCTCCGGCGAGTTCCGCTGCCTGCTCGATGCCGGTCGCGCCGGCATTTCCGCCGTCCGCCAGCATCGCGGCCTGTTCTACCGCACTCGACTTGTTGCCCGCTCCGGCTGAGCCGGACTCCTTGCCGTCCATTCGTTTGTTCCCCGTCCAGATGAGTCGCTCGGGCAACGCAGTTGCGTGGATCGGGTTGCCGGGCGGCCGGAGCGCCCTGCAAAGTTGCTCGATAGTGCCGCAGGGAACCAGCGACCTGGGTTCCGGTTACATCGGGAACACTTTATGGACCTAGGTGCTCGCAGTGTCCGATGATCAGACGCCGCGCAAAGCCGACCGCGCACGAGGGCGTGAAGCTGAACGCCCTCAGGACGTTCCGCCGCGCGGCTGGAAGGATGTGCTTCGGCGGGCTTGGGCAGCCAATAGTGAGAAGAATCTATCGCTGGTCGCCGGCGGCGTGACCTACGCCGTGCTGCTGGCTTTGTTTCCTGGGTTGGCAGCGCTGGTTTCGATCTACGGGCTGGTGTCGGATCCTGCTCAGGTGGAAAAACAGGTCAATTCGCTTACCGGTGTGCTGCCGGAATCCTCGAAACAGCTCATTTCCACCGAGTTGCACCAGCTTGTCTCGGCTTCGGGCGGCGCGCTAAGTATCGGCGTGGCGGTTGGGATCGTGCTCGCGCTGTGGAGTGCCTCACGCGGCATGAGCGGCATGATCACCGCGCTCGACATCGCTTATGACCAGCCGGAGCGGCGCAGCTTTTTTCGCTTCAATTTGGTCGCGCTGCTGCTGACCCTGGGATTGATCGTGGGTGGTCTGATCGTGATCGCCCTGGTGGCCGGATTGCCGGCTGTGCTGAGCGCTACCGGGGCGAACTCTGGGGCTGCTTGGGTGGCGCTGATCGTCGAATGGCCGCTGCTGATCGTGTTCATGATGGTGGCGCTGGCGGTTCTGTATCGCTACGCCCCGGACCGCGATGCGGCGCAGTGGCGATGGGTATCGCCGGGAGCGTTGGTCGCGGCAGTGCTTTGGATACTCGGCTCGATTTTGTTTACCGTGTATGTCTCGCATTTCGGCAGCTACAACAAAACCTACGGCTCGCTCGGCGCGATAATCGTGCTGCTGACCTGGCTGTGGCTGTCGGCTTACGTCGTGCTGCTCGGCGCCGAGATCAATGCGCAGTCAGAACGCCAGACGCGGCGCGATACCACTGAAGGATCGCCGGAGCCGATGGGCCAGCGCCGAGCGGTAGCGGCCGATACATTGGGGAAATCGCCCGACGAGCAATAGAATGGCTCCGGCAATGCCGGAGTGCATGCGTTGGACATCTATCATGTCTGGTGCGACCTGAAACCGGGGGTGCGGGACACCACCTTCGCCGAGCAGGTCCAGACTTATCTGGGACATCTCAAGGCAGGTGAACTGATCTGCGGCTGGCGGCTGACGCGTCGAAAGCTCGGGCTGGGGCCGTCCGGAATCGGCGAGTTTCACCTTATGATCGAGGTGACGGACCTGGCCCAACTGGATCGCGCATTCCAGCGCGTCGCTTCGCGCAAGGACCCGACCGAGGCGTTTCATTTTGGTGCCAATTCACTGGTCACAAATGCCGTTTTTGCTCTTTACCGAGATTTTCCGGACTCGTTCCGCCATCGCGGAGATGAGCGGTTCTGAGGCATGACCCCGGGTCAGGCGCTGAAGCTCGGCGCGAAGCGTCTGGCCGCCGTCGGGATCGAGCACCCGCGCCTTGAAGCGCGTCTGCTGCTTGCGCACACCACTGGGCTTTCGCAGGAGGCACTGCTCGCGGCGGTCAATATTGAACTGGACGAATCGGACAAGGTTCTTGGTCAGCTTCGGTCTCTGCTGGACCGTCGTGCCAAACGGGAGCCGTTGGCGCTGATCCTGGGTCGACGCGAGTTCTGGAGCCTGGATTTCGAAGTCTCCCAGGCGACGCTGATTCCACGCCCCGAGTCGGAGACGTTGATTGAGGCAGCGCTGGCGTGCTTTCGCCACAGACGGTCGCCGCGATGCGTTCTGGATCTTGGGACCGGCACGGGCTGCCTGCTTTTGGCGGCCTTGCACGAGTTTCCGGGTGCATTCGGGATCGGCATTGACCGCGAGCCGGCCGCGGCCGCCCTCGCGCAACGCAATGCAGCCATGCTCGGACTCGCCGATCGAGCGGCATTCATGATCGGTGATTGGGCGAGGGCGGTCGGCCATCCGTTCGATTTGATTTTGGCCAACCCCACGTATATCGACTCGGCCGAAATTGACCGGCTGATGCCCGAGGTGTCTCGCCATGAGCCGCGGACCGCGCTGGATGGCGGAGCCGAGGGTCTGGACGCGTATCGCGCCATTCTTCCGATGTTGCCGGACCTGCTGACGGAAGCTGGATGGGCTGTACTTGAGATGGGGGTTGGCCAGGTGGATTTGATTCAGGCCCTGGCAACAGATGCTGGACTTACCACATCCGTCAGGACGGATTTGGCCGGAATCCCCCGAGCATTACTCCTGCGTCGCCGTTTGCCATGAAAAAACCGTTTGGCAGACTGAGGTCGGCAGTCTAACTTCCAGGCCGTGGCAGGGGATCGCCGGGCTTTGGCCGTCCCCGAGGCATCTTGGTCCGGTCGGTCGCCGCTTCCCATGGTTGGGGTGGACCGGCAGGAAGGTGCCAGCCAGAACCAACGTCGAAGGATCGAGTCCAGCCGCGGAATCCAGCCCGCGGTGCGAGCGGGATGCCCCGCACGCATCCAGGCATTGTGCCGAGTGGCGTTGCCCCCGGCCGGCACTTTCGCGCGGAGAACACAGAAGGCGAAACGGCAACTGAAATGAATATGAAACGCATGCGTGGCCGGGGTCATCGGAATGCTGGCGGCGGTGGTGGAGGTA
>DATIMO010000169.1:0-10580 GCA_035475215.1 Acetobacteraceae bacterium
CGGGTCTGCGTCTGCTCTGCGGCATCCGGATAGCGGTCAGCGGCCGCGAATACCTGCCGCGGAGCGGTCCGGCCCTGATCGCGTCGCAGCACCAGTCAACGTTCGATACGGTGGTGTGGCTGACACTCGTCCCCCGCTGCAGCTATGTGGTGAAACGGGAGCTGGAGCGCATTCCGCTGTTCGGAAATACGCTGCGGCCGGCCGGCATGATCGTGGTCGATCGGGCGGCCGGTCCGTCTGCGTTGCGCCATCTGATACGAGAGGCAAAACGTGCAGCGCACGAGGACCGGCAGATTGTGATCTTTCCCGAGGGCACCCGTGGACAACCCGGCCACCCATTGCCGCTGCAGCCCGGAATTGCCGCGATGGCGGCACGCACCGGATTGGCGGTCATTCCTGTGGTGACAGATTCAGGGTTTCTGTGGGGTCGCCGTGCGTTTCGCAAGCGTGCCGGGACCATCCACATCAGGCTGCTGGAACCGATTCCACCATCCATTGGAAGAGATTCGCTCATGCAGCGGCTGGACGCCGCCTTCCGGAGCCCAGTTGTGGATAACTCTGTGGGTTGAGGCGCAAGGCGGCTACCAGATTGCCGCAGCAGAACGCCGAAGGGCATTGATAATACTCATCATTTTTGCGTGAGACAGGGCTTCGAGCCACCTCCGTCGGGCTTGGGGACGACTCGGCCCTGTTCGCGCCAGGGTTGTGACGATCGCGTGGTGAGGCATCTCAAAAAAGCGTTGGCCGGAGCAATGGCAGGTCAGCGTGCCGTTGGTGCCCGGCAGGCGGGCTTGCCTTCGGTGCCGCCGGGTCCGAGCATGACGGCACCAGCCAAATGGAGCGGCCAATGCAGTTCACGCCATCCCATGTCACGCAGCACTGGCAGCTCAGCAAACCGGCAGCAACCGGTCGCAGGGGCATTGTCGTGTCGCAGGCCAACAGCGCGGCGCAGGCCGGCGTCGCGGTGCTGGACGCCGGCGGCAATGCGATCGACGCGGCGGTGGCGACGGCGTTGGCGCTGTCCGCGGTGGAACCGTGGAACTCCGGGCTGGGCGGCATCGGTTTCGCGCTGGTACATCGCGCCGGGGCAGCCCGGGCAGAGGTGGTGGATTTCGGGCCGGTGGCGCCGCGTGGACTGAATCCGTCGGTGTTCCGGTTGACCGGTCGGATGAAGCAGGACCTGTTCGCCTGGCCGGAAGTTGAAGGTGATACCAATATCCACGGGCCGCTGTCGTTTGCGATCCCATCTTCCACCGCAGGCTATGCGCTGATGCACGAACGCTGGGGCAAGCTGCCGCTGGCCGAAGTCATTGCCCCGGCGATTGCGTTGGCCAAGCGCGGGCTGCCGGCAGATTGGTACACCACGATCAAGGTGGCATCGTCCGCCGCGGTGCTGCGGCTGTATCCGGAAAGCACGCGGATCTACCTGCCGAACGGGCTGCCGCCGATTGCGCCGTATCAGGGCACACCTGGTTTCTTCCGATTGGGAAATCTGCCGGCCACGCTGGAGCGGCTGGGCCGGGCCGGGCTGCGCGACTTCTACGAGGGCGAGATTGCGGCCAGCATAGCCGCCGATGTGAAAGCGATGGGCGGTGTGCTTTCGGCCGATGATCTGCGCGGCTACCAGGCGCGCACCAGACCGGCAACCGAGGTGGGCTGGCGCGGCCGGACGTTGCAGCTAACTGGAGGGTTGACGGCCGCGCCCACGCTGACGCGCGTACTGGAACGCATGACAGAAGCGCCCTATGGCGCGTCACCGTCGCCGGAGTGGTATGTGGCGCTGGCACGGGCCATGAAGGCTGCCTATACGGAGCGCCTGGCCGGGCTGGGCGACGCGGAAAGCAAAGCAGCCGAGACCTGCACGACGCATCTGACCGTGTGCGACGCCGAGGGCACGATGGTTGCGGTGACAACCACGCTGCTGTCGTCCATGGGCAGCCGGGTGGTGCTGCCCGGCTCGGGCGTGTTGCTGAACAATGGGGTGATGTGGTTCGACCCGCGGCCGGATCAGCCGAACTCAATGGCGCCCGGCAAGCGTCCGCTGACCAACATGTTGCCGATCATCCTGAAGGATGGCGGGCGGCCGTGGATAGCGGCGGGCGCATCCGGCGGGCGGCGGATTCTGGCCTCGGTGTTCCAGACCATGACTTATGCGGCAGATTTTGGCATGTCGCTGGCGGATGCGCAGCATCATCCGCGGATCGACGTGTCCGATCCGGATTCGGTCAGTGTCGATCGGCGCATGCCGGCGGCTGTGATCCGTGCGCTGGAGGCTGAGGGGCCGACCGAGGTGGTGGAGCACGGCGTGATGCCGATCAACTTCGCCTGCCCGAATCTGATTCAACAGCATGCGGACGGGACGCGGACGGGGATCAGCGACTGGGCGTCGCCGTGGTCGGCGGCTGTGGCACAGGGGTAGCGCTGTTGGGGTGGCGCGGCATCAGGATTGTGGTGGTGAATTCCTGCACCGGTTCCTCGTGCTGGTTGAAGGTAGTGCAGCGATAGGTCACGAGGCCCGCATCGGGGCGTGAGCGCGACGGGCGGGTAGCGTGAATCTCGATCCGGATGTTCAGTTCATCTCCGGCGAAGACCGGTCGCACCCAACGCAGCCGCTCGATTCCCGCCCCCGCCCCGCCCCCGGCAATCCGCAGCGTTTCCGCTATCAGGCGCATGGTGGTCGATCCGGTGTGCCAGCCACTGGCGCACAGGCGGCCGAACATCGTGTGCTTTGCGGTTTCGTCCGACAGATGCGCAGGATGCGGATCGAATTCGCGGGCGAAGGCCATGATGCGGTCGCGGTCCATGCGGATCGAACGCGTGGAGCGAAGAACAAGTCCGACGTGCACGTCGTCAAAATAGAAGTCGTCGTTCCGTGTCACCTGTGCCTCATATCGTCATCGCGTCTTTACCTGTTCTAGCCGATACTCCGGCGACTCGCGCGACGCGAATCGCCGGAGGAATCTGTGATGCCGATCGACCCCGCCGCCATGTTTGCCGCCGTTGCTGCCGCGCTGGCGCTGATCACGCTACTGCTGTTGATGCGCAGCGGGCGGGAGACGCAACGGCTGCGCATTTTGGCCGAGCAGTGCCTGGCTGGTGTTCGAGGCGAGGCGGAGACCACTCGGATGACCTTACGTGGGGTTTCCGGGGAAACGGCGGAGCGGATGGTCGCATTGCGCGGGGCGTTCGACATCGGGATCGAACAGATGCGCACCGTGCTGTCGCGCGAGCAGGGGGAACTGCGGCTTGCTCTGGCCGACGGGCAACGCAAGACAGGGATGGATGTCGGCGCACAGTTCGAGACTACCCGCGGCATGCTGGAAACGAAACTACGGGAGCTGCGCGAGGGCAATGAAGCGAAGCTGGCGGACATCCAGAAGACGGTGAACGAACAGCTTCATGCCGCGGTAGAGAAGCAGATGAACGAAAGCTTCAACCGGGTGATCGATCAGTTCGCTGCGGTTCAGAAGGCGATGGGCGACGTGCAGGCTGTCACTGCTCAGATCGGTGACATCAAGCGGCTGTTTTCCAACGTGAAGACCCGCGGCGGCTGGGGTGAGGCGCAAGTGCGCGCCATGCTGGACGATATCCTTCCGTCCGGTGCATATGAAACCAACCGCAAGCTGCGCGCGGATTCAGACGAGGCGGTGGAATTTGCGGTGCGAATGCCGGGCCGCGGAGATGATCGACCGCTGCTGCCGATCGACGCCAAGTTTCCGGTGGAGGATTACGAACGCCTGCTGGCGGCTGCCGAAGCCGGCGATGCGGAAGGCGAACGTGTGGCGACGCGTCGTCTGGAAGTTTGCGTGCGCCAGCAGGCGAAGAAGATCGCGGCGAAATACATCCATCCGCCGGTGACCGTGGAATTCGCGGTGATGTATTTGCCGACGGATGCGCTGTTCGCGGAAGTGGCCCGCATCCCCGGCCTGATCGATGAGATTGGTCGTGACTGCCGCGTGCTGGTATTGGGGCCGAGCCTGTTTCCGGCGCTGCTGCGGACCATCCATCTGGGCTTCATCACGTTGGCGTTGGAACAGAAGGCGGATCAGGTGCGAGTCCTGCTCGGCGCCACTCGGACCGAAATGATCCGGATGGACCAGGTACTGGAAACGCTTGCCAAGAACGCTGGAACGATGAGCAACACGATCGAGCGCGCGCGCACTCGCACCCGCGTGGTGTCACGCAAGCTGCAAGGTGTAGAGGCGGTGGACCCCGTGCGCGCCAACGAGGTGCTGGAGATGGATAACGAAACAGTAGCCGAGGAGGTATGAGGCGCTTATCGTCTGATCCCTCCCCCGGCCCCTCCCGCAAGGGGATGGGGGGGATTCGCACGGGGAGGAAACGTGGGTCTGCTCGGCAATGCCGTGATCTCTGGGCTGCTGCTTGGCGGATTCTACGCTGCCGTGTCGATCGGCGTGTCAATCTCGTTCGGCATGCTGGATATCGTCAACATCGCGCATCCGGCATTCATCATTCTTGGTTCGTACTGCGCATACATCATGAACGCGTGGTTCGGGATCGATCCAATCCTGACCAGCCTTGTGCTGATTCCTGCGTTCTATCTGCTCGGCACGGCCATTTATCAGGTGTATCATCTCGCCTTCGAGCGGCGGGGTGATCAGAGCCTGCGCGGCCTGGCCTTCTTTTTCGGGTTGCTGTTCATCACCGAAGTGGTGCTGGTTCTGGTGTTCGGTGTCGATTACCGGCTTGTGCAGGCGGCCTATATCGGGCCGAGCCTTCATCTGGGTGTAATCGAACTGCCGCTGCGCCTGCTGGTGCCGTGCGTCGTGTCGCTGGGATTGATCGGACTGTTGCAGGTGTTCCTGTCGCGCAGCTTCATCGGCCGGGCGATCCTGGCGGTGGCGCAGGACCAGCTTGCGTTGCGGCTGATGGCGGCTGATCCGGTACGGATCAAGCGCATTGCGTTCGGCATTTCGATCGCCACGGCCTCGGTTGCGGGGGCCATCCTGATCATCATCCAGCCGGTCGAGCCGTCGCTCGGGCGAGAATATATCGGCCGGGTGTTCGCGATCTGTGTGTTGGGAGGATTGGGCAGCTTTGCAGGGACTGTCGTGGCGGCGATGACGATCGGGATCGTCGAGAGCCTGACGGCAACGTTTTATGGGCCGTCGTGGTCGCCGGCAGTGGCGTTCGGGTTTCTGCTGCTGGCGCTGGCGGTGCGCCCGGCCGGCGTATTCGGGCGGTAGGGTGGCAACCCTCTCCCGCCGCGCTGCGCGCGTCGACCTCTCCCGCAAGAGGGAGAGGTGAGGAGGGGCGGTGCGCATCACCACGTTCCTGCTGGTTGCCATTGTCTGCGCAGCGCTGACCTTCTTGGCCGCGCGATGGATCGGCAACGGCTACGTTTTCTTCGCCGGGTATGTGGTGCTGCAATACATTGTGCTGGCGACGGCGTGGAACATCCTCGGCGGCTATTGCGGGTACGTGAATTTCGGCGTCGCGGCGTTCTTCGCATTGGGTGCTTATGCTGCCGTCGCAGTTGGGAAATTGGTTCCGCTGCCGTTACCGGTGATGATGCTGATCGGCGGCGTGGTTTCTGGCGTGCTGGGGCTGGCGATGGGGTATCTCACGTTACGGCTGCGCGGCGCGTTCTTCTCGATCGCGACGCTGGCGATGGCCGTGGTGGCACAGACGCTGATGGTGAACTGGGCGTTTGTCGGCGGGTCGGCGGGCGCCTATTCCATCCGTCCGATGAAGACGCCGCTGCTGGGCATCGATTACATTCAGTACCTGTTCCTTCTCATGCTGGGTCTGTCCGTGCTCAGCGTCGTGACGGCGAGGCTGATCGAACGTTCACGCCTGGGGTTGGGCTTCGCCAGCATCCGCGACGACGAGTTGGCAGCCGAGGCATCCGGCGTACCCACGCTGCGGCTCAAGCTGTTCGCCACGACGTTGTCCGGCGCGCTGATGGGCATGGCGGGGGCGCCGCTGCCGCTCTATGTCACGTTCCTGGATCCACCTTCGGCTTTCAGCCTGTCGTACGCGGTGAACACGATCGCCATGCCGCTGATCGGCGGCACCGGAAGCTGGCCGGGACCGGTCATCGGCGCGGTGCTGATCGCAACGTTGCAGCAGGTCGCAACGGTAACTATATCGTCCGCGGTCAATCTGCTGATCGTCGGAGTCGTGCTGGTCGGCTTTGTCGTGGCGGCACCGAACGGAATCCTGGGGCTGATGCGGTCTGGTGTGCCGCGCGAACGGCGGGGTGCGCGGCGGGCGGTTGCGCGAACGTGACGGAATTGCTGGACGTTTCCGGGCTGGGCAAACGGTTCGGCGGGTTCGTGGCCTTGGAGGGCATCGACCTCCGTGTCGCGGCGGGCGAACGGGTTGGGCTGATCGGTCCCAACGGGTCCGGCAAAAGCACGCTGGTGAACTGCCTGTCCGGCACGCTGCGCCACGACAGCGGGCGGGTGCGCTTCGACGGTCGCATGCTGGACGGGCTGGCGCCGCACCGGCGCACACGGTTGGGTCTCGCGCGCAGTTTTCAGCTCCCCCGCCCGTTTTCCAGTTTGACGGTGGGGGACAATCTTCGCGTCCCGATCGAATATGCGATGCGTGCCCACCCGCACGCCGCGTCGATCGATCTGGCGGCACGGTGCGATGAACTGCTCGGCATGGTGGGACTGCATGGTCGAGCCCGGGCGCACCCGCCGGACTTGACGCAGGTGGAGATGCGCAAGCTGGAGCTGGCACGCGCGATGGCCGCGGAACCCAAGCTGCTGATCGCCGACGAAGCGATGGCGGGCCTGTCGCATGCGGAGGTTGACGACATCCTGGCATTGCTGCTGCGGCTGAACGACCGCGGCGTCACGATCATCATGATCGAGCACATCATGCGCGCCGTGATGCAGTTCAGCCAACGACTGGTGGTGCTGGTAGCGGGCCGCAAGATCGCTGACGGCGATCCGGCCGAGGTGATCCGCAATCCCGAGGTGGAGCGCGCCTATCTTGGCGAGTAGCCTGGTCATCTCCGGGATCGATGCCGGCTATGGCGCGGTGCGCGTGCTGGAGGGCGTATCGTTATCGGTGCATCCGGGTGAAACGGTCGCGCTGCTCGGCACGAACGGCAACGGCAAATCGACGCTGATGAAATGCGTGATGGGCATCGTGCGCCCGTCTTCCGGCAGCATCGTGGCGGAAATCGATGGCAGCCGGCATGAATTGGTGGGGCGTGCCACCGAGGCGATCGTGGAGCTGGGGATCGGTTTCGTGCCGGAGGGGCGGCGGTTGTTCCCGCGGCTGACGGTAAACGAAAACCTGCTGCTGGGTGCATTCCGGCCCGCCGCACGTTCGGCGATCGGGCGCAATCTGGAGTTCTGTTTCGAGACATTTCCGCGACTGAAGGAGCGGCACCGGCAACTTGCCGGCAGCATGAGCGGCGGCGAGCAGCAGATGCTTGCCTTGGCGCGGGCGCTGATGTCGTCGCCGCGCATGCTGCTGATCGATGAGCCGTCCGTGGGGCTGGCGCCGGTGCTGGTGCGGCGGACCATCGAGAAGATCAAGGAGCTAAAAGAGAGCTATCAGCTTACGGTACTGATGGCGGAGCAGAATTTCACGCAGGCGATTCGTATCGCAGATCGGGGGTATGTGATCGTGCATGGACGGATCGCGTTCGAGGGCGGATCGGCTGATGAGCTGTCCAACAACGAGTTGATCAGGAAGTTTTATTTGGGATTGTGAGAGCCGAACAGGCGGGATAGCAGACCGCGGGATGACTGGCGCGGACCTTGCGCTACATGTGGCCGGTGCGCCGGTGGGCGCACAGCGCTGCTGATCAGATGCCGGCCGATGTCCCGCGTGGCGATCCGGGCTCGCTGGAAGGCAAGGATCGTTGCAGACGTTTCGTCCAGGCCGCGGTCGTGCAGCCGTTCGGCTGCGGCATCCGCTGCGGCGAACTCGCCGGCCCGGCGCAGCGCGTCGATGCGGCGCAAGCCGGTTTCGGCGTCGTCCGGCTCGCCCCATAGGAACGCCACCTCTGCGCGCCAGCTTGCGGCATTGATGCTGTCGGCCGCGTCGTCCGCTGCCCAGGCGGCTTGCAGCATCGCCTCGGCCGCGGCGCGTCGATCATTGGTGCCCCGCAGGATTGCCGCCCAGCGCAGGAACGGCACGGCGTAGTCCGGGCCCGCATCGGCCAACGCGCGATATGCCGCGGTGTCAACCACCGGCCGCGCGGATGCCGGCAACGCAGCGAGATCGGGCGCAGCCGCGCCGCAATGCGGGCAGGTCTGTATCCAGTCGGCCAGCGTGGAGCGCGTGGGCTCACCCGGGCGCAAATCCAGGTCGGGCGCGCTTTCTGGTGCCGGAGCCCGGTACGGCGGCGGAACCGAGCCGCCGCATGCACCGCAGCGGCGGTCAGGCTGGGTCATGTCGCCAGTTCGGCACGCAAGCCGTCGCGCAGGCGGTCCATGGCGCGGGCGATCACCGGTTCTGACTGGGCGAAGCAGATGCGCAGATGACCCTCACCGGGGTCGCCGAAGGCAATGCCGGGTGCCACGGCCACGCGGTGGTTCACTACCAGCTTCTTCGCCAGGTCCAGGCTGTCAGTCACGCCATCGACCCCGATGAAGGCATAGAACGCACCGTCGGGCGCTGCATAGCGCACCCCGTTCAGCCCGGCCAGAGCATCGCCGGCAAGCCGGCGCCCGGTCGCACAATGGGCTCGGAAGCCGGCGACGCCTGCCTCATCACGCAGCACGGCCACGCCGGCATGCTGGACGAATGGGGCGACGCCAGAATGGGTCACCTCCACCAGTTCGCAGATGCGATCGCGCGTGCCCTCCGGCACCACCATCCAGCCCAGACGCCAACCGGTCATGACCCAGGTCTTGGAAAAGCTGTTGCAGACGATCACCCGATCATCCGGCTCGGCGATGTCCAAAAGCGACGGCGCGGCGCGCGCGCCATCATAGACCAATCGGGAATAGACCTCATCGGAGATCAGCCAGACCCCATGCCGGCGGCACAGCGCCAGGATCGCGGACAGCTCTTCGCGGGTGGCGGTCCAACCCGTGGGATTGTTGGGGGAGTTCAGGATGAAGGCGCGCGTACCGGGCAGCAAGTCCGCCAGGCGATCCAGGTTCAGGCGGAATCCGCCGCCTGGCGGTTGGTCGAGCGGCAATTCGGTCAGCTCCGCGCCACGTAGCCGGGCCGCATTGCCGACGTTGGGCCAGGCTGGGCTGTGGATCAGCACCCGTTGAGACGGCCGCACAGTTGCAGCGAGGGCCACGGACACGGCAGTCATTCCGGAGGCCACCACTTGGATGCGCGATTCGGTTACGGCGCGGGCGTGCAATCCGCTGAGATAGTCGGCCAGGGACTGGCGCAACTCCGGCAGCCCTCGCACGTCCGGGTAACGGGTGTGGCCGGCCGCCAGCGCCGCCACCGCGGCTTCATGGGCGGCACGCGGGCTGGGCTGATCGGATTCGCCGAAGCAGACGAAATCCACGTCTGGGTGGCCCAAGGCGAGTCTGCTGACCTCCACGATACGGGAGCCGGGAATGTCGATGATGTCCATCCGGATCATGTAGTGAATGCAACCGCTGGATGCGACCCCGGACCGAAGCGCGGCTGGGCCGAACAGTGTCAATCTTTCCGGCTTCGTGATACCTCGCCTTCCGGGATCACGGTTCGGCTGCTGAGATGGGGCAAGGAGGAGAGATGACGCCACGTGGTGTTCTGCTGGCGAGCACGGTGATCGGCCTGACGGTCGGAACTTCAGCCGCTCGCGCCCAGCAACCCCCCAGGCTGGAAAAAATTCAGACCGTGGTGATGATCTACGCCGAAAACCGCAGCTTCGATAATCTTTATGGCTACTTTCCGGGCGCCAACGGCCTTGCCGATCTGACGGCGCACCCGCAACTCGATCGAGACGGCATGCCGCTGAAGGAATTACCGCCGGTCTGGGGCGGGCTGACTGCGAAGGGCGTTATCCCTGCTGTGCCGCAGTCGGCGACTGAGCACATCCAGGCTGGTCCGTTCGCGGTGGACGACCCCAAGGGGCTGAATACCGGATTTGGCGTCACGACACACGATCTCTGGCATCGGTTCTATCAGAACATCGTGCAAATCGATGGCGGCCGGAATGACAAGTTTGTCGCCTGGGCCGATTCCGGCGGGTTGGTGATGGGGCACTACGACGGCTCCAGCCTGCCGATGTGGCCAGTGGCGAAGAAGTACGTGCTGGCCGATAATTTTTTCATGGGCGCGTTCGGCGGGTCGTTTCTGAACCATGTGTATCTGGCTTGCGCCTGCGCCCCGGTGTATCCGGACGCGGACAAAAGTCCGGCACGTCCGTCCATCAGCGCCGTCGAGCCGGATGGAGTCACCCTGAAGGTGGCGGCGGACTCACCAAAATCGGCGATGGACGGTATTCCAATATTCGTTTCGGACGGCAATATCACGCCTGACTTCTACGCGGTGAACACGATGCAGCCGCCATATCAGCCGAGCGCCAACAAACCTGCGCCGGGCGGCGACCCGGCGCTGGCGGACCCGAGCAAACCGACCACGTTGCCGCCGCAGCATGAAGCGACCATTGGGGAGTTTCTGTCCGCCAAGGGGAC
>DATIMO010000170.1:0-5075 GCA_035475215.1 Acetobacteraceae bacterium
CCGTGCGCGGATCGCGCCCGTTGATGGCGATGCGCAGCCGCCGTCCCCACCCGCCCATCGCCCGATCAGGGCAGGCGGGGGCAAGTGCGACGATGATCGCCTCGATGATCTCGTTGGAACAGTGGCTGGTGCACATCGTCACCGGGGCGCCCTCATGCGCCCAGACGATGGTTCCTGGTTTCATGACCACTTTCAGCGGACGGAAGGCACCGGCGTTGCGCGCCTGATCGGGGTCGAGCAGGAACGCGAACGCCATCGTGACCGCCGATTGCGTATTGGCATGCGAGGAATTGACGAAGCCGGTGACCTGCGGGTCCGACCCGGTCAGGTCCACCGTGACATCGCTGCCGGAAACCGTGCAGCGCGCATGGATGCGGATGTTCTGTTTGCCGAATCCGTCATCATCCAGCCATGCGTCGCCGTCGTAGACGCCATCGGTCCAGCCGGTCACGATGGTGCGGGTGTGGCGCTCGGCCGCGTTCAGCATCGCTTCGACCGCCTCGGCCAGGACGGGGCCGCCGAATTCGGCGAGGACGCCGTTCAGCCGCTGCTCGCCCAGGCGGGCGGCGCCGATCTGCGCCGCCAGATCGCCGCGGAAATCGCGCGGATGTCGCACGTTCAGCGCCAGCATGGCGAGAAGGTCTTCGCGCAGGACGCCATTCTCGGTCAGGCGGATCGGTGGGACGCGTAACCCTTCGTGCCAGATTTCGGTGGCGGCGGGATTGTAGGCGCCGTGGGTCGCGCCGCCGATGTCGCTGTGATGCGCCCGTACCACCGACCAGAACATCAGGCGGTTCCCATCGAAAACCGGAACGAAGGCCGTCAGGTCGGGCAGATGGCTGCCGCCGCGATAGGGATCGTTCAGCAGGTACACATCATTGGCGGAGGGGGTTGGGAAGACCTCCATCAAGGCCCGTGTTGCCCAGGGCATGGCGCCCACATGCACGGGGATATGATCGGCTTGGGCGACGAGGCGGCATTGTGCATCGATCAGCGCGATCGAAAAGTCGCGCGAGGAATTGAGGATTTGTGAGTAGGCGGTGCGCAGCATCGCCTCTCCCATTTCCTCGGCAATAGCATTGAGGCGGTTCTGGAGGACCGCGATGGTGATTGGATCGGGCATTTGCCGAGGGTGGCAAATCCCGGGCCTGGGTGGAAGGGCTGCCGTGAGATGAGGTTAAGGGAAGGGTTCACACGAAGGGCACGGAGCATTCCACCGAGGGCCACGAAGGATCAGGCGCAGCGACGCGTCTCGGGGCGACGGGTACGGCGGTCCTCGGCGGCGGCTTCGGCGGCGAATTCCGCCGCCACGTCGCGCAGCAGCATGGCGACGTACAGGTCATGGGTGGTGGCCGCTGCGGCGAGCAACTCGTATGCCTTGGCCCGAAGTTCGGTCGCGTCGGTCATGATGCCTTCATGAACGGCGATCCAGATGGGTGGTTGCGTGGTTGGCGCAGGATGCAACGAGAGTCTGCTTGGCGAAATCCATGTAGCTTCCGCGGCAGCGGGCCGCGATAGTGCTTCCGCGATGGCGAACATACTGCGCGTGATACGGACCCTGCTGCTGGTGCTGCTATGCGGTGCGGTACCGGCCGCCGCCTGCGTGGTGACGCCGCGCACCAGCGTTCCGCTGGAACCGGCCGCCGGCCACGTTCTGGTCACGGCACTGCTGAACGGACAGCCGGCCCAACTGGTCCTGGATACCGGAGCCGAGCGAACAATGGTGACGCCCGCGGCTGTGCGGCGATTAGGGCTGGCGCTGGATCGCTGGGTCGGCACCACCATCATGGGCATCGGTGGCATGGAGCGGCACCAGAATGCCGTGCCGACGTCGTTCGAACTGGGTGGCGTGCCGTTGCAGCACCCGACCGTGCTGCACGATGCGAGCCTGGCGGTCGGACGGCTGCCGCTGAACCGGATCGGCCGGGTGCCGGTGGACGGATTATTGGGGCGGGACTTTCTGGCGGCGTTCGACGTGCTGATCGACGTGCCGGGACGGCGGCTCACATTGTATCTGGTGCGTGATTGCAGCGGCAACTTCCTGCCGTGGCGCATTCCCTATGCGGCGATCCCCACCCTGTCGGAGTACGGGCGGGCGCTGGCGGTTCCGGTGCAGGTGGACGGTCGCGCCCTGCGGGCACTGCTCGATACGGGGGCAAGCCGCTCGCTGATCATCGCGCCCGGCATGGCCCGGCTCGGCCTTACGCCGGACCGCCTGATCGGCGATGTGAATGGTGTTGCGCGCGGGATCGGCCGTTCCGGCGTGACGGTGCAGGCGCATCGGTTCGATACCCTGCTGGTGGGCAATCAGGCGCTGCACGATCCGGTGCTGCTGGTGTCTCCGGTTCGGGTGGTCCCGACGGTCGATATGCTGCTGGGCCTCGACTGGCTGCAAGCGCACCAGATCTGGTTGTCGTATTCAACCATGCAGGTGTTCGTCGGCGGTTGAATTGAGTTCCAGGATGCGCACGCGCGCCCGCAACGCCTCGATCTCCAGCCGCGAGTATGCGGCCGCGGCTTTGGTGACGAAGCGCGCCAACAGGTCGCGCTCGTCTGCGTTCAGGTCCGCGCCGCTGCGGTGCGGTCCATAGAACGCGAGCGCCAGTCCGTCGCCGATCGGAACGCACAGCACCGGCGCCTGCAGATCGTGCGGAAAACCGGCTGGCTCCTTGCCGATGGCAAGCCGTTTCGGCTGCGGCGGTTCGATGGTGATGCCCAACTGATCCGGCAGGTCCGGAGCAAGTCGGGCGGCCGTGGCTTCGTCCCATCCGATCGCGACCGGGCAGCGTGCCCACGCTCCGGGCTGAGCGCGGAACAGTGCGGCCGACGCCAGACGCAGTGCCTCGGCCGGCGCGTCGATCAGGCGGCGCTCGATCTCGGCGGTGGTCGTTGCCGTGCGCAACTGATGCGCGGCGTGTTCAAGGTGATTATGCGCGCGCCGGTATGATCGGCTCAGGACATGGTGCGCCAGCTCGGCCGCGAGATGATGCACCTTGGTCAGTACGAACGCGACCAGACTTCCGCCCAGCAGCCAGGCCCAGAGCGGCAGATCAAGATGGTGCTGCAATCCGCTGATCCATTCGCCGAGCCAGAACATCGGCGCGCTGACCAGCAGTGCGAACAAGGTGACGCGCCGCAACGGGATCGAAACATCGATGACGCGGCGCCGGCGAACGGCTTCGAAGATGAACGCGGCCATGATGCCGTTCAGCAGATAGAACAGCCCGAGCACGGCATCGCTGGGCGGGGTGCCGCCCCAAAGCGGAAGCAGCAGCGTGGTGGACCAACTGAGTTCGGCGAAGATGAACGAGGGAAGGCCGATCAGACACCCCCAGACGACCCAGCGCAGCCGCTGATAATCCTGTGGCGGCTGACCGTGGCGGCGGGCCAGCAGAATAAACAGCGCAGCCAGGTCAACGCACCAGCCGAGAATAAAGGCGGTGCGTGTGCCGAACTCGGTTCGGTAGCCGAAGGCAGATGCGAAGCTCGCGAGCTGGACGATCGCCAGCACCACCGCAATCAGCGGAAGTGCGCGCTCCATCGGTTTCCAGGCGGGGCTTGGCTGGTCGCGCGGCACGCGCAGGGCGAACAGCAGGAAGCCGGCATAACCCGCGGCGGTCGCCAGCGCCTGGGCGACTTCCTGGGCGAGCAGCAGGGTGGGGCGTTCCTGCAGGAAGGCATAAGCTTGGTAATTCGATCCGGGGTTGAACCACATCACATAGAGAAAGAAACCCCAGGTCATGGGCCCGGGCCGGGTCCAGACCAGCCATGCGGCGCCGGTGATGACCAGGATGGCGACCGCCTCGCCTAACGCCAGCATGATCCTGGCCATCCAGTCGTTGTAGATCCGGGCGGCGGTCACGGTGACGACCAGCCGGGTTTCCTGTGGCGGACTGATGGTCACCAAGACGACCGTGCGGCCGTTTCGCAGGCGCTGCGCCCCTCCCAGACCGCCGAACACGGCGAGGGTGTCGGCGCAGATCCGGGTACGGACGGGCACGCAGCGCATTGCCGAGAGGTCGATCCGGTCGCCGGGCCGCATTCCGGCCTGCCAGGCGGGCGAATCCTCGAGCGCGGCGAATGGGCCCTGAACATCGTAGATCAGGCCGTCGTTGTTCGCGGCGAAGCCGAGCGAGCCGAGCGGCCGGAAAAGGCGGATCAGGTCGGGCGCCACGTCGAGCAGCGCCCAGCATGTCAGCAGGATCAGCAGCAGCCGGGCGGCGAAACGCCGGCTGCGTGCTGCATCGGCAAGCCTGTGCATGCCGGTTCTCCTGGCCCGGGTCGGCGCGGGGCGGCACTTTATTCCTGTGGCGAACGAGCCGGCAAATGGTGGGACCGTCTATGACGATGGGCGGGCGGCAGCTGTTCGGTTTCGGGGTTCAGGAAGGGTTCACACGAAGAAGAGGGAGGATACACGGAGGGCCACGAAGACGCTGCCCGGCGATGCTATTTGCCGCCGTTTGGCGGGGTCTTCGCCATCGCCGGATCGCCCTTGTAGCCGAACCGTTCGCGGCGTTCCTCCATGGTCATTTCGTCCCACAGGCGGATGCGGGGGAGGGGTTCGGTACGCTCCGGCAGCGGCGGCGGCAATGGACGGGCGGCGGGTGCGGCGGCTTTGCTGGCGCGTGGCTGGGCCGGCGGGCGGGGGCTGCTGGGTTGCGCTTCGGCGGCCGGGGTTTGGTGCTGGCGCAGAGTGCGGAGTGTTGCGTGCATCATGCGGGCGAGTGTCGCGGCGTTGGTGCGCTGGCGGGCCGCCATGGCGGGTGCCAGATCGGGCTGCGCGGCGCGGCGGAACGCATCCATGATGGCGTAATGGGCGGTGACGGCCTGGGCCGCGAGCATCGCCTGAAATGCGTCAGTGGGGCGCAGTGCCAGCAATGCGAGGCGGGCGGATTTGCGGCGGATTTCGCGGGTCTGGTCGGTGTCGTTGGCGCCGGCGGGAATGGCCTCGACAATGCTGTCCAGCAGGTGTTCCAGGAGGGCGGGGTCGAGGGCTTCGGCGGGGGGCGAGCTGGACATGGCGACGGACATTGGGTGGAGGCCTCGGCGCGGTTGGTGGCGCGAGGGATAGCAGG
>DATIMO010000171.1:0-2975 GCA_035475215.1 Acetobacteraceae bacterium
ACTGTAATACCCGCCCGGCCGCCGGTCCCGCATTGTCGGCCACCGTCCAATCCGGCAGCGACTGCACCACCCCGCTGCGCAACATCCGGTTGTAGAGATAGTCGGCCAACGGCACCCTGGTCAGGATGGCTCGCACACGGGCAATCAACTCCGTATCCAGCGTGACCTGCGGCAACGGGTATTCCAGCATGGCCTGGACGTGGTTCGAAAGCGCCTCACGCGTGTCGGCGTTCTCATCGCCCGGGAAGCTGGCGGCGAAATCAGCGTCGGTCCATTGCTCGACAAGCGTCCGGTCCAGCGGCCCCTGACGGCCGAGGATCAGGTACACCTTCAGTGACTCGTACAGGAAATCCGGCTCCTGCGTGCGCGTCTGCATCTGCCGTTCCAGCCGCGCGAGGATGCGCGGCAGCAGCAGGCCGTCCAGCGCGCGCGCATAGGCGCCGATGGCCGCCGAGGTCAGCTTCTGGCCTTGATAAAGCCCGAACGTCAGCGCGACCGGAACCGACTTGGGGCGGTCGCCGTATCCGCCGCGCATCGAACGCACCGTTTCCAGCGCCGGCAGGACCGCCTTCAGATCGGTGTCCTGCGATCCGCGTTTTACCAGTTCAGCGTATTGCTGCTGAAAATGCGCGGCCTCATTATGCTCCTGCAGCATCAGGTCCCGGTTGCCGACCCAACTGATCGCCCAGGAGGTGGTCAGAAGCAGCAGCACCAGCGCGCATGCGGAATACGCAGCGATTGCCGTCCAGAACTGGCGGCGTTCGATCCGCGGATCGCGGCTGACCAGCCCGGCCTCGCCGAACACCACGTCGCGCACCAACCGCGCCAGGAAATAGCTGCGTCCGGCACCGCTGAATGCCGTGACCGCCTGCCGCGCCAGCCCGAACTGGCCGGCCATCGCGCCCAGCAGCCGATCGATCGGCGTCCCGTCCTGCGTGCCGCTGGTCAGATAGACGCCGCGCAGCAGCGGTCGCGCCTCGAGCCGGCTCGGGCGAAAGATCTCCGTCAGGAACTCGTTCGCCACATCGCGCAAGGAGCTGATCTGCTGCGGGAATCCATAGATCAGCCGCCGCCGCTGCACGTCAGGTTCCTGATGCACCCGCTCCAGCATGCGATCATTGAGTCGGTCCAGCAGCAGGTCGAACTCGCGGGCGAAATCAGCAACCGAGCCGCCCTCGCTCTTGGCGTCGTCCAGGGGCAGCGTCATTCCCCAGACCTGCTCGCGCTCCTCGCGTCCCAGATGGTCGAAGAATTCCACGAACCCGGCAACCAGGTCGGCCTTGGTGAACAGGACATAGACCGGAATCCGCACGCCAAGCTCATCGTGCAGCTCACGCACGCGTTTGCGCATCGCACGCGCATGCGCCAGCCGCTCTGTCTCGGTCAGCAGCGCCAGATCGGACAGGCTGATCGACATCAGCACGCCGTTCAGCGGCTGCCGCGAACGGTGCTTCTTCAGCAGTTTCAGGAAACCGAGCCAAGCCGCCGCATCCACCTGAGTGTCGGAATCCTGCGTTGTGTATCGTCCGGCGGTATCGATCAGCACCGCCTGATCGGTGAACCACCAGTCGCAGTTGCGGGTTCCGCCGACGCCGTGCACGGCCTGCGGTCCGTTTGTGTCCGACAGCGGAAATTTCAGCCCGCAATTGATCAGTGCGGTTGTCTTGCCGGCTCCCGGCGGTCCGATGAACATGTACCACGGAAGCTGATACAGGTACCGTCGCGACCGGCCGCCGAGCTTGGCCTTCTTGAGCGCGTGCAGCGCTTCCTTCATGCGGTCCGACAACAGCGCAACTTCTTCGGCGGAGGCGGTCGCCGCGGGATCCGGCGCCGCTGCCGCCGCGATCCCTTCCGTGAGCTTCTTTTCTTTCTTGCGGCTTAGCCACCGGTTGAGCAGGTTGTCGAGCAGCCAAGCGAGCATGATCACCGCAATGCCGATGATCCGTCCCACCTCGCTGCTGAACGGATGCAGCGCGCCAAATCCCAGCAGCGGGCCAAAGAACCACAGGATCACCGCCAGCAGCAGGGCGCCGATCAGCGTCCTGAACCAGCGATTTCGCAGTATGGTGTAGGGGCTCATGGCAGGCTCGATGTTTTCAGCAGCAGCACTTCGGTTCTGCGGTTGCGTTCGCGACCTTCCGGCGTGCTGTTGGGGGCCAGTGGGTCAGCATCCGCTTTGCCGACCACCCGCACCCGCTTGGGATCGGACAGCTTGCTTTCGATCACTTTCGCCACCGCATCGGCCCGCGCCTGGGAAAGCTGGAAGTTGGACGGGAACTGCACCGTGTGGATCGGTTGATTGTCGGTGTAGCCGTTCACCGTCACGTCGCCCTGTTCGTCCTGCAGCGCGGTACCGATCCGCTGCAGCAGTGGCGTGTAGCTCGGGTTCAGCGTCGCCGAGCCCGAGGCAAACATCGAACGATTTTTCAGCCGCACGGTAAGCGACTGCGGATCTTCCAGCACCTCGACCAGGCCGGCTTTGACCTCGGGCGCCAGGAACTGGTGGAGCTTTGAAACCGCAACGGGGGCCGCAGCGGCGACCGGCTGTACCGACGGCGACAGCGCCGCCGGTGCCGCCATTGCGACCGCCACGCGCGGCACCACGATCGCGCCACGCGGCGGCAAGCCGGACAGCGCGTTGAATGCGATGTCGGACGTGCCAGCCAAGGAGAAATTGAACAGAACGTAAATCAGACACGCAAGTCCGAACGTGCCGACCGCCAGCATCCAGACCGGAATGCGCTGCATCAACGGTCGATAGCCGGTCTGCAATCCCTTCCAGTGCGGCGACAGCTCACGCTCGAAATCGCCGCGCCGCTGGCGGATCGTGCGATACACCGATTCGCGCAATTCGGTCAGCGCGGCAATGCCGCGTGGCATCACCCGATACCGCCCCTCGAAGCCCAGCGAGGCGCACAGATACATCAGCTCCACGACTTCGCTGTGGCGGCCAAGGTCCTTTTCCATCTGCTCAA